>NZ_JAAHHE010000102.1:0-21789 GCF_010692525.1 Moorena sp. SIO3B2 | reverse complement strand
TAGCAATCTTTTTGTTTGTTTAGGATTTTTTTGGATGTAGTTCCAAGTGTAGCTCATGGTTTTTGAGGTTGATAAAAGTGATTAATTTTATCTTATTTTACCATAAGTTTGTTTTTTGGAGAGGTCTAAAGACGTGCCTGTAATTCTCGGACACATGAACTTTTTCGCGGAATTCAACGTGTGTTTTTATCGGCACCAGTTAGCTTTTGAGGTTTACCCAAGATAAAAACCAATTAATAGTATGACAAAATATAGCATTTTTATTTGAGATGTAAACATAGGATTGATAGAAAAAGCGATACAGCGATGCATCGCTACTCTCGACTCCCATTAACCCCAAGGGCGGGTTACCTCACCGAATTGAGAACTGCTAAAAGATTAGATATTATATTCCTCTGCCCATTTCTTTAGCTCCTCCAGAAATCTGAGGGCTGTTCGACCAAAATCTGTGATTTCATAGGCCACAGCAATGGGCTTGGTACTGATGACGTTACGCTTGACTAAGCCCGTATCCTCCATTTCTCTTAGCCGCTGGGTCACCATTTTTTTGCTAGCTCCGCCGATCTGGCGCGCCAGATCGTTGAATCGCATCGGGCCATCCTTGAGATGCCAAAGAATCGATCCTTTCCATTTGCCACCCAAAATCCTCATTCCACGCTCGATTGGACAGGGGCTGAGACAGGGGTCAATGGCTTTCTTGATGCGATCGCTATCGCTATTGGTTTTGATGTCGATATCGCTATCTGTTTCCATGTCCATGACGGAACTCATTTTTTATACCTGGTTACTAAACGTATACTAGTTGACTATAGTAACTTTAATTTTTACCATGAAGCAATACATGAAGCAATAACTGTACACATTATCTGATGGGGGGAAGTAATAGTCATGAAAACTTTGCTTTTGATTTTGGGCAAAGAGACTAAGGAGTTCGCCAAAGGCCGCTACAATCAAGGTCTTTTCGAGATAGCGGTGGAAATATTGAAAGCTCAATACGAGCTACTCACCACTGTTGTGGAAGAAGACTACAACATTCCAGAGGAGATTGCGAAATTCAAGCAAGCTGATGGGGTAATCTTTCAGTACCCAGTGTATTGGTTCATGATGCCGTCAATCCTGAAGCGTTACATAGACGATGTTTACGCCTATGGTGAGTTTTTCGGGCACAGTGATGGCTCATACGGATCGGGTGGCCTGATGAATGGCAAGAAATTCATGCTGTCTACTACATGGAATGCGCCCGCCGATGTTTTTAATAATCCCAATAGTTTCTTTGAAGGACGCTCACTAGAAGAGGTGCTGCTGCCCATGCGTAAGAGTCATGAGTTTTGTGGCTTCGAGGAATTGCCCCATTTCGCTTGCTACAACGTGATCAAAAATCCACAATTTGACGCTGACCGAGACCGATACATCAGTCACCTAAAGATGGTGTTTCTTGACTCCGCCCATGATTTAGGTGTTGAAGTAGCAGAGCCTCTGTCTGCTCAGTGCTCTAAAGCTCATTAAAACTTATTCTTAGTCAATATCTCATCCAAAGAAAAATCATGACCAAACAAGCTGAAATTCATCTCTACACCGCATCGACTATGAACGGATGGAAGCCGCTGATCTTTCTTGAAGAAGCAGAAGTGGACTATGAGATGACCTATATTGACTTTTCCAAAAAAGAACAAAAGTCAGACTGGTACAAATCTCTTAACCCTAACGGGCGTATTCCGACCATCGTGGATCGTAGCAACGACAATTTTGTTGTTTTTGAGTCGGGTGCAATTCTTTGGTATCTAGCCGAGAAATATGGGAAGTTCCTTCCCGAGGGGGAAAAAGCCCGATCCCAAGCACTTCAGTGGCTGATGTTTCAGATGAGTGGCATTGGACCGATTATGGGTCAGGCGATGTACTTTCAGCGGATTGCTGAACCTCAAGGGCATCGTGATGAATTTGCCATCAAGCGCTATGGGACAGAATCACGCAGGCTGCTGGAAGTCTTGGATCAGCAGCTTGAGGGGAAAACTTACATCCTTGGCGATGACTTCACGATTGTAGATATGGCCACTTATCCTTGGGCACGAGCTTATTACTGGGCGAAAGTATCAGTGGATGGGCTGAATAACCTTCAAGCCTGGTTTGACCGTATTGATGCCAGACCTGCAACTCAACGTGCACTAGAGCTCCCCAAACCTTTTCCTGCCTTTTTTGGTAAAGGGGATGTGGCTGCGGCAGAAGCTGCTAATTCCGCACGTTTTCAAAGTGATGTTAAAC
The DNA here is from genome assembly GCF_010692525.1 of Moorena sp. SIO3B2. Classification (NCBI taxonomy): domain Bacteria; kingdom Bacillati; phylum Cyanobacteriota; class Cyanophyceae; order Coleofasciculales; family Coleofasciculaceae; genus Moorena; species Moorena sp. SIO3B2. The sequence goes on along the minus strand of NZ_JAAHHE010000102.1, from coordinate 19,530 downwards.
CATAAGCCATGGATGATGGAAACAAAAATTAACACTCGGGGAAATAAAAATGTGATAACATCCTAGTCGTTGATCAGGCAAGATTGGGCAAAGCAAAATTTTTGTCCAAGGTGTTTGTTTGCCAAAAATGTTGGTAAACAATAAGCACATCCCTTGATTTGATCCCATAAAAGGCTATTTATATATTGTTGACTATTTAAAGTAAACTGTTAAATGTTAACTATGGATTGCCCCGGGATCTTAATTTCTTGGTTAGATAGAGAGAATTATAAAGGGATAAATTCTGTCAAAATTCCCCCGAATAGTTGGGGAAAATTCAGCTCCTATCCTGTTCTCATCTGCCCCCCTCAGTCTAAATCGAGCAATGTTACAGCCCTGCCGATTTTCGGGTGGTAAGGTCGGGAGCAACTGTTGACAGTTAACGGTTAACACTGAACAGTGAAAAAAACTATACACCTTACATCTTCTTTGATTAACACTGAAAAGTAAACCAAACTGTACAGGTCACATCGTCATTAACGTCTTATCAACACCAAAAACTAATGATTCGTTACCGACAAAAGAAAATTAGCATTTTGTTTGGGAGTCTCTTAATCCTTGGGACATGCTGGTTACCTGTCCAAGCTCAACAAAGCACTAATGCACCCAATCAGAAAGCAGTTACAACTGCAGATCCAACTATTCCGATTGAGGAGCTAGAGCTAATGCTCAAGCCCTTGACATTAGATGAGCTGGAGGGTGAAGCTAAAGGGTGGATGTTCTTGCTTAAAACTAAAGTTAAAGAACTCAGCGATGCGGAAATTGCTGTCAAGCGCAAAAATCGAGAGCTTGAACAATCTAAGGAAGCTGTTGATGCCCTAGAAGAGGCCAAAGAAGCTCTTGAGGAAGCGACAGAAACTAAAGAAAAAATAGAGACTGAGGCATCACCATCAGGTCGGGTTGAAGCTAATGACGCGGCGGAAGAAGCAAAGGAAGCTCTCGAAAAAGCTCAGAAGTCAGTAGAAGAAGCGGTCAAAGAAGAAGAAAAGACCCAGCAGGATAAAACCTTGCAGGGGGCAATTGATAAAGCAGTTGAAGGTACGGAAGAGGAGAAAGATAAAGCCAAAACCTCAGACGAGGAAGTTGCTAAGGTTCAAGAGCAGATTGGGACAATTAGCAACAAAGTCGTTACGGATGAACAACAGCAGAAAAAGACTGAACAGGGACTGGAAAAAGCTCAAGAAAAGATAGAAGAAGCGGTCGAGGCCAAGACCGAAGTTAAAAAGCAAGTACTGGTAAACATCACGAAACTGCGGGATGAACGGGCTGGTTTGAGCGAACGCTTTGAGGTGGTACTTGAAGAGCTGGAAACTAAAGGTGGTGATGTCGAGTTGTACAAAAAATACGTCAATGCCATCAGTGGGATTAAGGTTGACGTAACCGACACTCAAGGAACCTGGATTACCATTGTTGGCTGGCTCCAGTCTAAAGAAGGAGGTCAGCGCTGGGCCAATAACATTGGCAAATGTCTAGGAATCATTGCTGGCTTTAGCATCCTCTCGGTGATCTTAAGTACAGTCCTCGAGAAATCTTTGGGGATGTTCCCGAATATCTCAGTTATGCTGGGTCAGTTCTTGGTTACTCTAACCCGCCAAGGATTATTTGTGGTGGGTATTCTTGTAGGGATTACTGCCCTAGAGGTCAGTATTGGACCACTGATCGCTATGATTGGAGCTGCTGGTTTTGTGGTAGCGTTTGCGTTCCAAAGTACCCTCGGTAACTTGGCCAATGGGTTAATGATTTTACTCTATAAACCTTTCGATGTGGGGGATATCATTGAAGTAGCTGGGGTAAAAGGAAAGGTTCAAGATGTCAACTTAATTTGCACTACCATCAAGACTTCTCAAAATAAAATTATTATTGTGCCGAACAACTCAGTCTGGGGTAACGTTATCGAGAATGAAACCATTAGCCCCGTCCGCGCTATCTTTATTACAGTTAGGATCAGCTACGCCAATAGTATTACTGAAGCGATCCAAGTTCTTAAGGATATTGCCAACTCCCATCCTTTAGTATTGGAAGACCCTGGACCTTGGATTGATACCGGTGAATTGGCTGAATATGCTGTTAACATTTGGTTTATGGTATATACTAAAAGAGAGGATTACTGGACAGCCTATTGTGACCTCAGACAAATTATCAAAGAAAGATTTGAAGAAGAGGGAATTGTGATTCCACTGCCGAGCCAGGAAATATACATTAGCGAAACTATGGCTAAGGAAGAGGGCAGTATGGCAAAAAGGTTTAAAGACATGACGTTATCCTAGCTATACCCTTAGGAAAGTTGTACAACTGGCACAGAACGTACCGATAGTTTGCAGCAAAGCTTCTAGCATAACCAATAAAGTTACCACCGGAGAATTTTCAATGCTCAAGACTGACTCTGGTAAAAATCCACTATTGGCTTTGCTACTGCTAGTTCCTGCTGGGAGTATCGGTATAGCAATGGCACTATATATTGCTCCAGGATCATTAGGGCAGGCAATATTCTCATTTTGCAAAGTCTGGTTACTAGCACTGCCTCTTGCTTGGTTTTTCTGGGTGGATCGTGGCAAGTTACGTTTATCCTTGCCGAAGGGACAGGAGTTGTTGACTGGAACTATTTTGGGACTGGTGATGTTTGGGATCATCCTTGGGGCTTATTGGCTTTTTGGTCAGCACTGGATTGATCAGACGGATGTTCAAAGTCAAGCCCAAGAAGCTGGCATAACTAGTGCATACATTTATGTACTCGGGGCGATGTATTGGACTTTTATTAATGCCTTCCTGGAAGAGTATATCTGGCGTTGGTTTGTCTGGAGCAAGTGCCAGATTCTCATCCCCGGACTTGGGTCAGTATTGCTTTGTGCATTGCTGTTTACCCTCCATCACATTATTGCTTTAACCTTTTATACCCAGGATTGGCTGGTGGTCATACTTGGCTCATTAGGGGTGTTCATGGCTGGAGCGGTATGGTCGTGGTGCTATCTAACCTACCGTTCAATCTGGTCTGGTTATGTTAGTCATGTTCTTGCAGATTTAGCGATCGCATTTGTCGGTTGGCAACTCCTATTCGGGTAGCTAAGCTGTTGACTCAGGATAATTATATAGCGTATTTTAAGCTAGTAAGGTACATTTGTTGGCTTTTAGGGAGCAGGGAGCAGGGAGCAGGGAGCATAAATTAGTGAAGTCCGAAGAGGAAAAAGGTAAAATTTTTTGTACCTCATGATGCTAAAAACCGCTATAGCACTACGCCTTCAGATGTTTGACATTACTAAACTCCGAAACTTAGTCATAGCTTACTTCTGACTTCTGACTTCTGACTTCTGACTTCTGACTTCTGCTATATCGCGTACCAGAGGTACAGGTTTCTTGAATTTCAACGGCATACAATCCCGGTAAACCTGCTTCTTCAAGTCGCTCAAAAACCCACTTGGCGATCGCTTCACTAGTAGGATTCTCCAAGCCGGTTGTCTCATTGAGGTAATAATGATCCAAAAAGTTATCCAACAGAGGCTTGAGATAGGTCTTGATATCTCCATAGTCCATTATCATCCCCTGTTTGGAACCCTCCTCAATCAGTTGATTACCTTTGACATATACTCGCCCCACCCAGCTATGGCCATGTAACCGACTACATTTGCCGTCATGATGGGGAAGGCGATGAGCAGCTTCAAACCGAAACTCCTTGTAAATTAACCATTCTTCCATCATTAATAATTAAGAATTTAGAATTTAGAATTTAGAATTTAGAATTAATAATTAATAATTTAGAATTTATCTTACACTTATTATATAAAAAACTCTATTGAGTTGAAACTAACTATAAGAGGTAATCTATACAAAGATAACAGGTAACAGTCTAAACTAGAGCCGATTGGTCTTGGTTTTTATGATAAATTAAGATTGGTTTTAATGATTGATTTGGAAATCATAATCAAGTTTTAATACAGCCATAAACGATTACCAAAGTTGCTGATATCTATCGCCATTTTAAACATAGCATGAAGTACCATAAAAGCCATGCATCCCTACTCCCTACTCCCTACTCCCTACTCCCTACTCCCTACTGTCTTTGCTATACCATAAACGAAGGAAGCAAGGGGAGTTGATATCACTGATGACTAAGATGCGAACAGAAACCGATAGCATGGGGGAAATCGAAGTTCCTGCTAATCGGTATTGGGGCGCTCAAACTCAGCGATCGCTAAAATATTTCTCGATTGGACAAGACTTTATCCCTCCGGAAGTCATAACAGCGATGGCTATTCTGAAAAAAGCGGCTGCTCTGACTAACTGTGAACTGGGTAAACTACCAGAGGATAAAGCTCAGTTAATCATTGAAGCAGCAACAGAGGTCATCGAAGGCCAGCTAGACGGTAACTTCCCTCTCCGTGTTTGGATGACTGGTAGTGGTACCCAGTGCAACATGAACGTGAACGAGGTGATTGCTAATCGTGCTATTGAACTAGCTGGGGGGGTGATGGGTAGCAAAAAACCCATTCATCCCAATGACCACGTCAATATGTCCCAATCTTCTAATGATACCTTTCCCACGGCCATGCACATCGCGTCAGCGGTAGCGCTTCATGAGGGACTGATGCCCAAAGTCAAGAAAATGCGGGATGCTCTAGAGGAGAAAGCGAAAGCATGGGATAATATAGCAAAAATTGGGCGCACTCACCTTCAAGATGCTGTACCGTTAACCTTGGGTCAAGAGTTTTCCGGTTACGTTGCCCAGCTAGATGCTAATTTAGTACGGATAGACTCTGTGCTTCCTGGTTTATACGAGTTGGCGATTGGTGGAACCGCTGTCGGGACTGGGTTAAATGCTGGCAAGGGGTTTGCTGAAAAGGCTGCTGAGCATATTGCTAAGTTGACTGGCTTGCCCTTTGTGTCTGCTCCTAACAAGTTTGCGGCTCTAGCAGCTCATGATGACATGGTTATGGCTAGCGGTGCCCTGAAAACCCTAGGGTGCTCGTTATTGAAAATTGCTAATGATATCCGTTTCCTAGGGTGTGGACCACGGTGCGGATTTGCGGAACTGAAACTGCCATCCAATGAGCCAGGGTCTTCGATTATGCCAGGGAAAGTTAATCCGACCCAGTGCGAAGCGATGACTATGGCAGCTACTCAGGTGATGGGCTACGATAGTGCGATCGCATTTGCTGGTGCTCAGGGGCACTTTGAGTTGAACACCTTTAAGCCGATGATTGTGTTCAACTTGCTCCAATCTGTCCATCTACTAGCTGACAGCTGCAATAATTTCACAGACTTCCTGCTGAAGGGACTGGAACCGAATCGAGAGAAAATCCAGTATTTCCTGGAACAGTCCCTGATGCTAGTCACTGCTTTGAGTCCAATCATCGGTTACGACAAAGCTGCAGAAGTGGCGCACCATGCTTCTGAGAAGAACCTTACCCTCAAAGCAGCTTGCCTAGAATTAGGCTATGTTTCTGCTACTGAGTTTGACCAGATTGTTGATCCTTACAGGATGGCTTATCCTTTTGATTAGCTTTTTAGGGAGTAGGGAGTAGGGAGTAGGGAGTAGGGAGTAGGGGGAAGAGTGTGGGGAGAGGGGGGAGATTTGTAAATGCTATATTTAGCAATTCCCAATGTCTGTGAAACCTTTGAGTATAAACTGATAAGGAAATGTGTAAGTATTCAGCTATCAGCTCTCAGCTATCAGCTCTCAGCTTTTGAATAAGCGATGCAGAGGTGCCACCCGTGGCGAATTTAATTCGACGACTGTAAGCGCACCTAAGCGGTCTTGGGGGTTTCCCCCACTCGCGCTTTGCATCAAGACAACAAGTAAGCATTGGAATAATGCTGAGTGAAGTCCCAGCGTCGTTCGCACAGCGTGGCCATTCGCGTAGCGTGGCCGAAAGGCCAAGGCCAAAGCCTGTGCCAAAAAGCTGTTAGCGTAGCGTGAGCCTAATGCTGACGGCTGACGGCTGTTCGCGTAGCGTGAGCTTTTAGCTCACGGCTGAATGCTTACGATAATATTAGCAATTTTAAAATGTTTGATTTTAATATCCTATGTGATTTCTCCCGTAACCATTGTGTAGCGATCTGTGCCATTTTAGTTCCTGCTAACTTGCTGCTGACCTTGCAAACCATCATCTTTACTGTGATTGGTTATCCCCAAGTTCAGGTGCGGAAAGCTGCTTTAGTTGCGTGCATCCCAGCTTTTGCAATGCTATTCCATGTGTATAGTTGGTTGATGATTGGAGTAGTGATGGCTCCCACCTACATTCTGTTTACTTTAGCAGCTGTCTGCTTAAGTATTAATTTTTGGGCAATAAACTATTATAGTAGATTAGTTTATTCGAGAGAATAGGGAATCGGGAATCGGGAATCGGGAATCGGGAATCGGGAATCGGGAATCGGGAACAGTGCGTAGGGTGCGTTAGGGGCGGACTTGCCCTCATCTTCAACCTTGTAGCCAGCGTTGAGATAGTCCGCCCCGTAACGCACCACTAAGGCAAGAGGCAAGAGGCAAGAGGCAAGAGGCAAAAAATTGGAGTGGTACACAGCTAGTGATTTTAGCTCCCGAAACCTTACGGTGCGCGTTCCCTAGCGCTTTGAAAAAGCGCGGGGTCGCACCGCTACCAGACCTGGGCTAAACCACTACATCTTTACCACTAACCGACTCCCAATTCCCGATTCCCGACTCCCGACTCCCGACTCCCGACTCCCGACTCCCGACTCCCGACTCCCGACTCCCGACTCCCGACTCCCTACTCCCCATCTGGTTCATCTTTACCGTTCATTTGTTGGTTTCGGTTCGAGCCATTCCATCGTAAGGATGCTGTTAAATCATCATCGATGTGGAAAATAGCTTGTACGGGTCCGTAGCGTTCTTGAATTCCTCCCTGAATCCGTTCAGCAATCAGGGAAATGACTCCTGAAAACTCTGGATGCACTACCAAATGCATTTCAACATACATGAAGCGTCCTACAACACCCCGGCACTGAATTTGATCACAGCGAGTGACACCTCCAACTTGATGGGCTATGTGAGCGATCGCTTCTGGATCAATGGGATTTTGTTTGACTAGCAGGGGCAATTGCCAGTTGATAACTTGCCAACAATTTGCCCCGGCAAAGAGCACCAGCACACTACTCAACAGTGGATCCAGCCATAGGAAACCTTGGGAAACGCCCCAAAGCCCACCGAGTACTAGTATAGTTAAGCCCACATCCTGAAGCATTTGAGCCGCCTGAAAGCGTAGGGTAGGACTCCTGACCACTCTAGCTTGGTAAACCATCAGGCAAGACCAACCAAGGCTCATGGCTAATACTGCTCCCAACAGCTGTACTAAGGGTAAACTGAGCCGGACACCAATAGTTAAGGTTCCTCCCTGAATCAGGGTTAGTAACTGCTGAGAGGACAGTAAGCACAAATTTCCCCCAGCAAAGCCAAAAAAGGCAATTAGCACAAAGGTAATCACCGTTTCCCGTTTACCATGACCATAGACTGACAGATCTGGCGAATTGTCAAAGGTAGTGATCATCAGCAAATTGACAAGGGTATTAAAGCAAATTAATAGGGTGAACAGAGATTCCCCCATCAGACTGAGCGATTGGGTAGCCCAAGCTGCTGACACCTTGACTGATAAAACAAACAAGCTGAGCCAGAGGGTAATGAATAATACCAGACGACTAGTCTGATCGCGGTTTGGTCCTTCGGTCATGGCCTGAAGGTAACAGATGTCGATTACCTTCACATTATCTTGGATTACCCTATTATTTATTTGGGCATCAGGCAATTATGCCATTTTATGGCAGTTCTTAATGGTTTTGGGGAGTCGGGAGTCGGGAGTCGGGGTAAGCGGTCAGCGGTCAGCGGTCAGCGGTCAGTAGTCAGCCGTCAGCCGTCAGCGGTCAGCGGTCAGCCTTTAGCCTTTAGCTGAAAACTGTTCGCGTAGCGTGGGCGTAGCGCTAATCGCTGATAGCTAATCGCTGATAGCTGATAGCTGATAGCTGATAGCTGATAGCTGATAGCTGATAGCTGATAGCTGATAGCTGATAGCTGATAGCTGATAGCTGATAGCTGATAGCTGATAGCTGATAGCTGATAGCTGATAGCTGAATGCTTACCTAAAACCTATTTCAAATGCGTTTTAGGTTACAGCCTTAACTGATTTAGTAGACTCTTGCTGAGCATCTGCTTCTGCTTTTAATTGCCGAAACCTCTGCCGTGCAGGGGAAGGATTACGTTTTTGCTCTTCTCGTTGTTGACGGCAAAACTCTAGCCAGTCAGCCAAGTAAGCCCTGACCTCCTCTTTGTTGTGTAGATAGTAGAGGATGGTGGCGTAGACTTCTTCTAGCGATGCAGCGCGGTCTTGGGGGTTTCCCCCATGAGCGACTGCATCAAGACAAGGTAATGGTCTCAAATTGTTCGGCAATTTCTTCGGGGGTTTTGGCACGATAGATGTATTCGTAGAGGACACTTTCGATGCCAATGCGGCTACCTTTGATGCGGATATCATCAGAGGCTAGGAAGTTGAAGTAGTCTTGGATTTGCATATAGCAAAGGGAACAGGGAGTCGGGAGTCGGGAGTCGGGAGTCGGGAGTCGGGAGTCGGGAATAAAAATTATCACAATTCCTACACGGATTGCTATAGCAATTTGCAATTACCAGGTAAAAGTTCTTTTCTTTTGAAGAAGAGCGTTTCGTGTAGGAATTGTAAACAAGGATTACAGTTTTTGACCTTGTCCTGATGCAGTCGCTCATGGGGAGGGGCTGCATCAGGACAAGGCAGGGTTTATTGATAACTATCGGCTGCTAGCACAAAATAGCGTTCTCTTTCTTGCGCTTACTATGAAATTAATGTTCCATAATTTTTGATATAAATTGTAGATAATTCAGGTTTTTAAAAGATGAATAGTTATGCTGACTTCTGTAGGAGAGCTTGTTTTCAATTAAATCTGCCAAAGTCTTTTGAAACTGAGATAATTCAAAGGTCTCAATTATTCTGTGTCGTAACTGTTCGGGCTGGTAGATCATTTTGTTGGGATAGGAACCTTGCAGAATCTGAATGAGACTCCAGGCGATCGCATTCACATCTTGTGGATCAACTAAGCATCCAAGGTTGCCATTTTCCAGCGGTTCAACAGCCCCATCCTGGTTTCCAGCTAACACAGGTTTACCACAAGCAAGGGCTTCTAAATAGACAATTCCAAAGCCTTCAATAGAACTGGGTAAAGCGAAAACGTCGCAGAGATTATAGTAGTCACATAACTTATCATCCGGTACAAATCCAGCTAAAGTAACGCAGTCTTCTAAGCCAAGTTGCTGAACTAATGCTTCAATCTCAGGTTTGGCATCTCCCTTACCAACAATAATATAATGAACCTCCGGAATCTGACGGCGAATTTGAGGTAAAGCTTGAATAATTTGGAAGTAGCCTTTGTGAGGAGCAGCAGTTTTTCCTAAGCGAGAAACCGTTAAAATAATAGGCTGGTGGGGAGAAAGTTTATAGTTTTTCAACAGATGAAACGGTTTTGGTGCAATGTTAAATTGCTTTCCATCGAAGGTATTGGGTAAAATAGAAAGATGAGAAGGATTGAGCTTTTGTTCATGGAGAAGGCGATCCCGTGTATAGTGACTAACGGCAATTATTTGGTTTGCATGACGTAATGCTTTCTGGCGGAGGGGATGTTTGAGGTTCCAAACTTCGTCACCATGAGCCACAACCCAGTAGGGAATCCCTGTCAGTTGTTTAAGCCAGTAGCAAGGAATGCTGTAGTTGATGTGGGTGGTAATCATAAGAGTTGGTCGTTGCCAAATTCCCATTAAAATAATTTTCAGGGTAAGGAGAATATTTTGTAGAAAGCGGTAAAATTTACCAAAGCAATGAAATCGACTTTGTGGTAGAAATTGAGAGTTAGGCTGACAAGAGGTATCGTATTTGAGGAAAATATCGTATTGGGCTTCTGGATAGAGAGTTTGTAAGGCTTGGATCAAAAAGGTGGAGTAGACTTGAATTCCGCCTTTGAAGTTAAAGATGTTGGGAACAATTAGGTAGAGATGAGGTGCTGTTGAATGTTGGTTAAACATTTTGATATTTTATTGTTGGAATTATTTTTATGAAAACACCTTCCACATTAAAATAAAATGTAGAAGATGTTTTTGGATTGAATATTTAACCTGTCGGCAGAATTCAGGCTGGTCTTAGTTTTACTCTTACAGGATTGAAGGAAAGAGTCACGGAGGGTTGATCATCCCCCTTACTATCTCCTTGAATTGTATATTCTCGCACTAGCTCATCATTATCTAGAGAAATAGTTTGAGGTTCAAGCAAATCAACATCTATAGTTTCTAAGACATCTCGGCTATCGCTGATAATTTCATCAATCACAAAGCCTGGATAACGTTGACTAACATCAACTCCAAAACTTTCAAGCACGCCTGCAAACGTTGTAAAATCTTTTATCGTCTCTTCAAAAGTTGCAATTACATAAGGACTTAAGATAGTGCCATTTGCACTAATTTCCGTCTCAATTTCAATACGTGGACCGTTACCGTCGAACTCATCATCTCCCCGAACTCTTGGAGGTTCAAATGAAGTGATATCTCTCAAAAAGAAGGTATCTTCTACTAGCTCTCCTGTTGTCGATGATCGCAATCTTAGTCTTACCGGATTGAAAGAGATAGAAACAAAGGGTTCATCACTACCTCTTCTTAGTTTTTGCCGAGTGTCTCCTTGAATTTCATACCTTGCCACCAAATCGTCTCCGTCTTGGTATATTACTTGTCTGTCGTGCAAATCGACATCTGTTGTCTCTAAAGTATCTAGTCCACCGCCTCTAATAATCGAGTCGATGACAAAGCCAGGATACATACTGCTGATATCAATACTACTTGAGAAAAAACCATCAAAAGTTGTGAAGTCTGATTTTGTTTCTTCAAAAATGACATTGCCTGTAGCTTGTAGCGTAGTACCTCGCTCTACGGCTTGGGATTGAATTCGGATTCGAGGGCCATTTCCTTTAAACTCACGATCTCCTCGAGTATTTGGAGGTGTAACAGTAATGCTAGGGATTTGAAGATTGATTTCAGGTCGAGCTTGGATCTGCTCAAGTCTTTGAATTGCTTGATCTGCTTGAATTAAACCAGAGCCTGTTGCATTATCAATTCCTGGATCTAAGTCAGGAGTATAGGGATTCTCCATATCCAGAGCACTTTCTTGTATTGCACGATAAAGTATGTCAGGAGGAGTGCCTGGAAATGCTTGCAGCATCAGAGCAGCTACACCAGCAGCATGGGGAGCAGCAGCAGAGGTACCAAAAAAATTTGGGAAATTATCTGGTTCAAAGTCATTATCGTCTACGCCATCTCCGTCATTATCTACAAATGCAGGGAAGAATGTTGTATTGGTTCCATGAGGAGCCACAATTTCAGGCTTTTGACGGATTTCCGGAGTTACTAGCCGATTACCTGATTGGTCAAACAAAATAGTGGTAGGCCCAATTGAGGAGCTTGGTGCTAAAGTAGTTGGATTTCTATAGAACCCTGACCCAACAGCCATTGCACCAACTGCTGCATGATGTCCATATACTGTCGGTGAATTAGTAGAAAATTCATTAATTACTGTTGCTCCTGAACCTGGGTTGAAAAGAATATATTTCAGATTTCTAGGAGCATCTCCGCGAGGGTTCGTGATTGCAAGGTTGAATTGGGCTGGTATTGGATTCCCATTAGCATCTGTATTTCTGTTGGTAAATCTAAGAACCTCTACTGCATCTCGACCAATATTTCGATCTGTACTTCTTGCTAAAACTCGATTACCAGTGTTGTCAAGTAAATAAATATCAAGATCGCTAGTTGCACCCCCACTTTCAGGACTAGCAGAAAGAAATGGAGAATCCCACTGCAAAGAAACAACCAAGTTGGCATTCCCCGGAATCGTAATTTGTTGTAAAGTGTCTACACCTGGTCCTGGATTAAAATCATGAGCCACAGAACCTTGAATACGTTGACCACTAGAGACGAATGAGCTTTCATAGGAGTTATTAGCTTGGTTACCAGCACTTGAGAAGTATGCAACGCCTTGAGTCACGACTTCATCAACAGCTTGTGCAATAATTCCATCTTGGAACATTGGCTCAGCGTAGATACTAAGATCATCGACAATTATGTTAGCACCAGCATCATCCATTAATTCTTTAATTCCGTTAGCAAAATTAGCTGTGCCATTGAAACCTGTATGGAATGCTAAACCAGCACCAGGAGCTACATCATGTATGAGTTGTGACATAGCACGACCTTCATCTGTATCCCTAGAAGAGCCTTCTTCCAAGATATTTACAACTGCCGTGAATCCATTAGGATTGTTAACTCCTGGAAGATCTCCACTCCGTATGTCATTAACTTCTCCTCCCAATACGTTGTAACTATCTGAGATAACTCCTACAGTCACTCCAGCTCCATTTACATTGAAGTTTTGGCGTGCATCATTAGAATTGATAGCTTGGTCAATCTGGCTAATAGGAGCTCCTGCATCAGCAGCTCCTATGTTAGTTAATGGCTGATATGCTGGCTTTGCAAAGGCTAGGCTGTTCAAAGCAGATACTTCATTGATTAATTCAATTGGTAGTAGCCCTGACACAACTGATTTAAATGCCACACCTTGTTGTAAGCCTAACGCTGTGAGGTCATTTAGCAGCGTATCTGCATCGTCAAATGCAACAGCATCGATAACGACCTTTCCTTCATTAACTTGTAACAAGAAGTTATCTGGCTCAAATTCTGAACTTGATTCATTTGTTTGTTGATGAGCGATATATTCCAATTGAAGCTCAACGAGATCAAAACCTACTTTAGAGCCAGACGTATCTGGATCACTCAACTGGAAGTAATCAACTAACGCTTCACCTAAGTCTGTATTTTGCCAATTACTTTCTGGAGTCACTATCTCACTGAGTAATGTTGCCTCTCCTGTTGCCCCTATAACTTTAAAAATCAAGTCGTTATAATCACTATCCGGTTTACCCCACTGGTCATCGAATCCAAAAGTATGTCCATGACCTGTAATATCTACCATTGTTCCCAGACCATAAACATCCTCTGAGTCAGCAGCCGTCATCGAGAACAATGGACGTTTAGAACCGTCAATACTCGGATCCTCAAAAACTTGCTGAACCTTGCCTTTGGGAACAAACAAGATGCCAAATTCATCCCCAGGATTCATGGCAAATGTCTTGACATCCTGATATTCTCCACGATTCCAATTTTCTTTTTCATGTTCTCCTAAAATACCACTAAATCTTGACCCTTCTTCTAGATCAGAAATTACCACATGACCTAACTCTGAACCAGTCAGAGCGCGACGAGCAGCTTCTCGAATAAATGCTTCTGAACCGGGTTCAAATTCAGCCATATCTTCTAAACTGAAGATGGCTAATTCTCCTTTGTATTTGCCCCCATCAAATAAAAAGTCAAATGTAATCTCGCCATCTGCTCCGACTGTTAAAACTCCTGAATCAAATTCAGAAGTATCCAAATCATCAAGATTTCCTACTAATGTCTCTGAGTTACTTGTACCCGTCAGTAAATCGCTGCCGTCTTGATTAGCTTGAGGTTCCGTAGCGGTTGTTTCCAAGTTCAAATTTAGGTCAGTTGTTAAGTCAGAATGGTCAGAAATCAAGAGTTGATCTGAATCCAGGTCTGAACTGTTAAGGGAAAGTAATTGTTCAGAACCACTGAAATTAAGAGAAATTTTAGAGCTTTCTAAGTTCTGGTCTAAACTCAGCAAAGTATTCTCCGAGTTGGAGATGGGTTCAACAATATCCAGCACAAATCCTCCTATCCATTGTCGGATTGGTAAAATACTGATCAGCCATTTTTGCGGCGGGCTTAAATTAGCCTTCCGTTGAATACATCAATATATCGGTGGTTTTGAAAAAAACTGTGCAAAATCTGATCTAAGTCATTGCAAAGCCAGTAATGATCAGCTGTATAGGGTGCATCTGAGATTTGTAAACAAGAAGGTAAATGATGTAAGTGTGGTAAATGTAGTAAATGCTGTAAATGTGGTAAATGTGGGAAGTTTTGGCTAATTTCAAAAGCGATGCAGTGAGGTAGCGCGGTCTTGGGGAGGCAGCGCGGTCTTGGGGGTTTCCCCCATGAACGACTGCCGTGGTTCCCGCCATGATCAACTCCATCAAGACAGTGAGATGCAGCCCTTCAATCTCAAGTGCTTCATAAGAATTATAATTATCAACAGAAGAGTCATTGTTAGTTCCCTCTCAGGGTAAAGGCAAAAATTAATAATGGAGCATAATTATCAACACTATTGATAAAAGTATGCAATAGTGCTGATAATCAAGGCTTAATATGGTCATAATTATTGTCCTATATCACATTTTGGCTCAATTTTTCTGGCGCTTACCCTAAGAGGTTGTCTGAGAAGTCTCATTTGCTACATCCAAGCCCCCGTTGGTCCCCCAATTCTGGGGGACTTTTAGAAGCAAATTGACTCTTGTTCCCCCCAAGCGAGGGATTGCTCGCTTGGGGGGTCAGGGGGGCAAAATTCAGTATCAAAAAACTTGGGAGATATCCTCTAAGTTCCCTCTGAATATTCTTGTTTATTGAAATATCAGGGATTAAAGAGTAATCTACACCAGTTATCAAAAAAAAGATGACTATGACAGATCAACAATTACTGGCACTTATTAATAAGATTTGTGGCAATCAGGACTTTCAGAGTGAAGAACGGCGACGGGATATCCATCGACTATTACTTGAATGTCAGCAGTTACCCGGACTCCGAAAATCTTCTTATCCCCTTTATTTGGAAGCTTTAGACCAAACTTGGGAATGGGTAATCAAAAATATTTGTGCTTTTGAACCCAAACCAGACTTAGCAGTTCAGACAAGCTTGTTAAAATGGATAAATGGTTATCTAATATGGCGGATTAAAGATTTATATCTTAACCAAGCATACCAACATAGTCGTGAGTCTAGTTTAGATGTCTACATCAATGAAAATTCGGACAATCCCTCAACACTACTAGATCAACTTCCAGATGGTGGTTTTGAGACTCCTACTATCAGTGGAATTGAAGGTTACATTGAGAAACTCAGAAAGCAGAAAATTCAGGAAACCTTTGAACAATTAGAACGTTACGTAGAGGAAGATCCAGACCATAGCTTTCAAAAGTGTCATCCTCGTAAGCGTCCCGATTGTAACTGTCAGCTCCTTTGCCAAAGGTTACTTTTTAAAGACCCACCAGAGAAGTTAACTCACCTCAGCAGGGAGTTGGGCATTAAGTACGATACTATCATATCCCATTGGAAAAGAAAATGCCTACCACTCCTTCAAAAAAAATTGAAGGATCTAGGTTACTCAGGAGACGAAGAATCATGACAAATCAAAACATGCAAAATTTAGAAATTACCCTCGGTATTGAAGCTCATCGTTTCGCTAGCAAATTCGCAGCGGAACAAGCCACAACTGCAAAAAGTAAACAGGTTTATTTTAATACATTAGCGGTTTATGCAGTTCACAGATATCTTAAGTATCTTGGCATTGACACGGATTTAAACGAAAGTGATTGTTGGAATCCAATTCTAAGACATCAATGGAATGTTGCTGATTTAGTTGTTCCTGACATTGGCAGATTAGAATGTCGTCCTGTGCTACCTGGAGAAACTACTGTGTCTTTACCTCCAGAAGTAACCGAAGACCGGATTGGTTATCTTGCTATTCAGTTTAGCGAACACTTAGATCAAGTCCAGCTTTTAGGATTTGCTAAAGCAGTCGTTGCAGATGTTATCGAAGTTAGTCGGTTGCGCTCGGTTGATGACTTGATTGGTGAACTCTCACCTCTACCGGTAGTAAACCCCTTAAAATTAAAAGACTTGGAAAAGCTTTTTGATGACACATGGCAAGCTGTAGATGCTGTCCTGGCACCTAGACAATTTGCATTTAGAAATCTAGAAATAAACGATGATGTTATTGAACGGGCTAAAAAAATTACTCTAGGTTTATCAGCAGATTCTCAACAAGTAGATTTAGTAGTGAGTCAATGGTTGGCAGAAAATCAAGAGGTGGGATTTTTATTTCAAGTTCATCCTACAGAAAAGAATGAGTTTTTGCCTTTGGGTTTAAAATTAAAAGTCATGCTTGAGTCAGATAGTGAGGAAGTAGAAGCCCAGGAAGCAGACAGTTGGATTCAGATTGCCTTAACTGAACTTCCAGGAAAACTAGTCACTGTTCAAATTTATCTAAATGATGAATCTGTAACTGAGGAATTTGTTGCTTAGCTCTACACAAAGGCAAATAAAATGAGTAAGACAGTTATTATTATCCCAGAAGATGGCAATTTTCAGCGAGGTTTTGGTCAAGCTACCATCAAGATTGTGGAGGAAGGTAAAAATGATCCAGAGAACTACAGACAGATATACTGTCAACTACCTCAAATCCCAGAAATTCTCAGGTATTATCAGGAATGGCAGGATAAATATAAAACCCTTCTGGAGTCTTCTAGGGATGAGGATTCTAGAGGTATTATACGGACTATACGTCCTCGGTTTTCTATCCCTGAGTACATAGCTAAGTGTGATCAGTCCCTTGATCTTTTACGCAACGATCTCAATCATTGGCTGAGGACTACAAAACAACAACTCGAACAAATTCTCGATCTAAACTCCCAGGATGAAATTCAGGTCGTTGTTCAAACACATGAGATTACCTCTGAATCCACCAAAAATATATTACACAAACTACCCTGGCACTGCTGGGACTTGTTTATTGATGACTGTTTTGGTGATGTTGCTCTCTCCTTCGCTGCATCAGAGCAAATTGCCGCTGCTATTGTTACTGACCAGAACTCAAATTCCCAAAGACCGAAACGGGTCAAAATCTTATGTATTTTAGGAGACAGCGGTCAAGGTATTGATGTGGAAGCTGATAGACGATTACTCCGAAAGATACCAGGAGCATATTGTGTTTTTCTGCGACAGCCAACTCTTGAAGAATTGGAATCATTTTTAAATAAATCTTGGGATATTCTATTTTTTGCTGGACATAGTGATGTTCAAGAAGATGGTCAAACTGGCTTGCTCAAAATTAATTCAGAAGAATCTCTAGATATTCAAACGATTAGAAAGACGATGGAAAGAGCCATTGAGCAAGGTATGAAGTTGGCTATTTTTAATTCCTGCAATGGACTGGGATTAGCACGTCAACTCGCAGATTTAGATATTGCTCAGATTATTGTTTGGCGAGAACCCGTTCCTGATCAAGTGGCACAAGAGTTTCTCAAATATTTTCTGGGATTTTTCACTACGCATTTATCTCTATATCGCTCTGTACAGGAAGCTAGAATCAAGCTACAGAGCTATATCAAAAAGAACAAAAATAAACTACCAAAAGTCAGTTGGCTACCAGTCATTCATCACAATCTAGCTAAAGAAAGCATCACCTGGAAACAGTTACGGGGACTCTCAGATACGGACACTATGCCCTCAACTCCAGCTCCTGTCAGTTCCTGGGGGATAGTAGGATCTCTCTTGCAATTAATGAAAATTGATATTGCCAGCAAGAAAGCTAGTCCCCGTGAAACCTTACTTAAGCGGGTAGAAAAATTCTGGATTCAAGGTGTTCTTAAGAAGTCTTTACATATCGAAGAAACCCTTGAATTGGGTCTAATTGAAGACCCTAGCGCCGTGATCAATCCCTCAAGTCAACAAGGAGCAAATTCAAGTCGGCAAAGACAAGATCTGCCTGAAGGAACTAGAGCAATTGACGTATTTGGGGAACTTGAAAACACCAGAACAATGCTGATTCTTGGTAGATCGGGGTCAGGTAAGACCACCGCACTTCTCGAAATTGCTGATGAATTAATCAGTGATGCCAGGAAAAACACAACCCTACCAATTCCTGTAGTGCTCAACCTTTCCAGTTGGGCTGGGGAGAAAGAGCCAAAACCCTTAGCCCAGTGGCTGGTTACGGAACTGAATAGAATCTATCAGTTTTCTGAAAAGCAGTGTAAGGATTGGGTAAAAAATCAGCAACTACTACTTTTATTAGATGGTTTAGATGAAGTCAGAGAAAGCAAAAGAGGAGATTGCATTAGAGCAATCAATCAGTTTATAGTAAACTATAAAGAAACCGAAATGGTGGTTTGCTCTCGAATTCGAGATTACCACAAAATTTCAGAGAAGCTTCAATTTCAAACTGCTGTTTTCTATAGGCAACTTACAGACCAACAAATCCAACGGTATTTTGACGATGCTGGAGACGCCTTGTCAGGAGTTAAGGAATTAAAAGAAGAAGACGAAGCCATACAGGAATTAGTGAAAAGTCCTCTGACTCTAAACTTTATTGCTGTTGCCTATAAAGGTCAGACAAAAGATGACTTAAACAATGACTTAAACAATGACTTAAACAATGACTTATTAGACATAAGCTTATTTGAAAAACGTCGAAAGCATTTACTTGATGCTTATATTCAAAAAAAACTTGAAGAAAAGCCGGTAAAATTTTCAAAAAAAAGCTCAAAAAAATGGTTAATTTGGATAGCTCATCAAATCACACAAAGAGAGCGAAAAGAATTATTAATTGAGCGGATGCAGCCTGATTGCTTACCTGTAGGTATTCAACAATGGATCTATAGTGTTGTTTTTAGAGTGATTCTTGGACTGATAGCTGGATTGACTACAGCCTTACACTTTGGTACCCAGGTTACCGATGATATAGGAGTACAAATCTCCTTGGTAATTCCTTCAGTGATAGCAGCTATAGTATCCTGTCTAAGTTTTCCAGTGCTATCTTATTTGAGAACTATAACTATACCAGGTTTTAGGGTTGAGTTGATCCCTCAAAAAATCCAAAAACTATCTCAAAAACTATCTAAGCTTATTCCTGGAATTATATCTGGGCTACTCTATATCATCATTACTGCTTTAATGATCTATCCCATGGTTGGAGAGGGCATAAAAGATGATAAATGGAGGGCTATTCTATCTCCTGTGACGGCTGATGGAGTAGCTATGGGGTTCTTGTTAAGCTTTATCAACAGAGAAATAGGAATTATTGACACTATCAAGCGAGATCCTAAGCAAGCCATAAGATATGGAACGGTTGGACTAATAGGTGGTTTAATTTATATCCTTGTGCGTTTGTTGTTTACAAAAAGATATGATCTCAGCCAGTTCGGAGCTTATTTTGATATCTTTATTGAGGTTATAGTATTCTCAACACTTCCTGGACTGGTTGGTTTTTTAGGCAAAGGAGAAAACCTAGAACAAACCATAATTCCTAACCAGGGTGTTTGGAAGTCAGCTAAAAATGCTGGTATTTTCTTTGGAATCTTTTTTTTTGTAGGAATACTCTATAGCTTAAATTACATCCAAGCACCTCATGAGCTCATCAGTATTGCATTAGCGGTTGGTTTACTTACTGGGATAGTAGGTGGAACAGGACCAGTATTTGCTGGAGTTGTTTTAATTCAACACTTTACGTTACGTCTAATTCTCTGGTGGCAAGGCTATACTCC
>NZ_JAAHHE010001017.1:0-1000 GCF_010692525.1 Moorena sp. SIO3B2 | reverse complement strand
TCATTAGGGAATGTGGCGAAGTCTAATCATATACCATCAAACATGATTCATGACCAATAACCAACCGTTAATTGGGATTATTATGGGCAGCGATTCCGATTTGCCCACCATGCAAAATGCGATCGCAGTATGTGAAGACTTCGGTGTTCCTTGGGAAGTAGCGATTGTCTCCGCCCACCGCACCCCTGAACGGATGGTAAATTATGCCCAAGATGCTCACAAGCGTGGACTCAAAGTTATTATCGCTGGAGCTGGGGGGGCAGCTCATCTGCCTGGGATGGTAGCGGCTCTAACACCCTTGCCTGTGATTGGGGTCCCAGTGTCTAGTCGTCAAATGAAGGGTATTGATTCCCTATACTCCATTGTTCAAATGCCTGGGGGAATTCCCGTCGCTACTGTAGCAATTGGTAATTCCAAGAATGCAGGATTGTTAGCAGTGCAGATTTTGGGCACTCATCAGCCGGAATTACTAGAGAGAGTGCAGCAGTATCGCCAGAATTTAGCGGAATCAGTGATGGAAAAGCAAGCATTGCTTGATGAGTTAGGTTATCAGCAATACTTAGGGCAGATGGGTTAATCTGGTTCAGGAACCGTGATAAGGTGAGCCTTGAAAAAGGGCAAAAATCCCCATTAACTTGGTTGGCATCAGGGTAAGCCACTATAGGGGGGATGTGACAGAAAATAATTCGAGGGCAATCCGACTCGTTCTACTACCTGAAGCTGGGGTCTCTCAAGAGCATCCCACCGAAGGGAAGCATTTGTTATAAATGAGCCGAGACTAAAGGCCATAGGACTTACGAGGTTGAGTTTGGTGTTCAGCTGAAATACCAATACCCTATCCACACCAAATCCAAGTCATGTCAACCAAAAATCTAGGAGGTAAATAGAGTTCATGGAACATCGTGGTGTTACAGTATGGTTAACTGGTCTTAGTGGTGCTGGAAAGACCACTATTACTAAGGCATTAGAAGAAAAACTAAACGCCCAAGGATGCAAGCTG
>NZ_JAAHHE010001016.1:0-1003 GCF_010692525.1 Moorena sp. SIO3B2 | reverse complement strand
GGGAATCGGGAATCGGGAATCGGGAATCGGGAATCGGGGGAAGAGTTTGGGGAGAGTGCGTAGGGTGCGTTAGGGGCGGACTTGCCCTTATTTTTACGGTAGCCAGGGTTGAGATAGTCCGCCCCGTAACGCACCACCCTGAGCACAAGCAACACTCTGAGCAGACAGCTTGGGATTGGTGATGAGACCGACCGGTCCTGCATCCAACACTATCACTCCCCTCACCAACTTACACCCTTCATGTCGATTGGGAATAACTGACGCTCAGAAAGTCGATCTTGATCCAATGCATCGATCAAGTACTGACCTGTTTCTTGTTGCTCTTGAATATCCTGATCATCAATCCAGGACTGAAGCAGATTAACCGCTTCAGCTTGCTTTTGTCTTACCAGAATAGAGTTTGCCAAAAGTTGTAATGTTATAGCTTCGAGGGAAATCCCTTGCTGCTTGGCTTCCTGGAAGAGATATTGCTCCAATTCTGGTGGTAGGTTAAGGGTTAGGGTCATCAGTCAAATAATGAATGATAAGATTTAATTCTTTAAGTAATTGGGCTTGATAACAAGAAGATGTTTTGTGATTAAACAATTGATCTTCTTGTTAGAGGATATCTGAAAAGTTTTTTGATACTGAATTTTGCCCCCCTAGCCCCCCAATTCTGGGGGGAACAAGAATCAATTTGCTGGTAGAAGTCCCCCAAAATTGGGGGATTTAGGGGGCTTGGATGTAGCAAATGAGACTTCTCAGACAACCTCTTATCAGTCTTGAATAACGAATCGCACTGGTTGTTATCTCAGTTCAATCCCTACGAAAAATCCGATAAGCTAATCACATCAGCATAAGCAACACCCAAAGCATGCATAAATGCCCCATGTACGTCTTGAGCGATAATAGTCTGATTGCCAAAAACCAGATCTCTAGTAGCACAGGCATCATGAACTACCTTACACTTAAAACCCAAATCAGCAGCAGCGCGAGTGGTAGCATCAATACACATGTGACTCAT
>NZ_JAAHHE010001015.1:0-1005 GCF_010692525.1 Moorena sp. SIO3B2 | reverse complement strand
CCCAAACTCTCTATCAAAAATTGCAACAGTATGGTGTTAAATCTTATTGTTTTCAACACTACAATTATGCTTACTCTCCCTTTTCACGAGTGGTGTGTGATGGGGCAAGTATTGTTCCCTACAAAACCATTCCTGAAGCATTAGTTAACCTGACTGAAGCTGCGATCGCTGAATCCGAAAAGAGCTACTTTTTCCTGTATTTGGATATTGTTGATGGCATCGCTCATAAATACGGTCCTGGCTCTGTCCAGTTTCAGGCTGAAGTTAGCACACTTTTGCTAACCATGGAGCGACTTTTATATCAGCAAGTAGCTGGTAAGCTTAAGAATACATTATTACTAATTACCGCTGATCATGGACAAATAGAGATTTCACCAGAGACTACTATTTATTTGAATCAGCTTAATCCTTCGATTGAGCAGTTTATTAAACGGAATGCCCAAGGTAAACTGTTGGTGCCAGCAGGATCATGTCGGGATATGGTGTTGTATATTCAGGAAGACTATTTGGATAAAGTCTATGATTTGCTTACGGAGCAGTTGGCAGATCGAGCAACAGTGTATCGCACCACCACATTACTTGAGCAAGGCTATTTCGGTACAGGTGAAATATCGCCACTATTGCTGAATCGGTTAGGCAATATAGTGATTTTACCGAATAAGTATGAAACGGTTTGGTGGTATGAAGAAGACCGGTTTGAACAACACAAGTTGGGGGCTCATGGGGGATTGTCAAGGGAAGAGATGGAAACGATTTTGTTGGCTATTGATTGTTGAAGGTTTGGGAAGGTTGAAAGTTGAAGGTTTGGTAAGGTTGAAGGTTGAAGGTTTGGTAAGGTTGAAGGTTGAAGGTTGTTAGTCAGCTTGTAGGGTGGGCAAAAACCGTTGGCTTCAAATTAGTATTAATGATTAGATGACTTTGCCCACCCTACTTTAATTGGGATTTTTTTCACCTTTTAAGCTTGTAGGGTGGGCAAAAACCGTTGGCTTCAGATCAGTATTAATG
>NZ_JAAHHE010001014.1:0-1007 GCF_010692525.1 Moorena sp. SIO3B2 | reverse complement strand
TGCTCCACTATTCTAAGGTTTCATCTCCGGGATGAATTTTGTGCAGGGTCTTTGTTGCTCATCTCAGGAGTGTCTTGGTTTTCAATGTACTTTTTAAGAGTAGAAATAGTAACGCCACCACAACTAGCAATAAAGTAAGAACTATTCCACTTGTGCAGGTTTTTTGTAGTAGATTCTGGCTAGTTGTTCACTAAATTCTACTCTTATTTTTCGGCTTGAGACACTCTTCAATGAGTTAACCAGTTTACTCAGGTGAATGTCAGGGTGATACTGGAACAGCAGGTGAACATGGTCTTTTTCCCCATCAAGGCTAACAAGCGATCATTCTTGTTGTTCAAGTAAGTTTTCAAAAATTTCATGTAAACGGCTAATCATCTCACCAGTAAAGACTTGGCGACGATACTTGGTCGTCTTGACGAGATGAGCTTTAAGGTCACAGACAGACCGACCCTTAGATAAAAAGTCATTATTCATAAAAATCCTGCTGTTGTCTACTATAATCAGTGTAGCTTAAAAGTTAACACCAATGAAATACACGTATCAATATCGACTATATCCAGAGACTCAACAAACACTCACACTGAACGAGTGGCTGCGAGTTGTTGGTCGATATTGGTATAACCGGATGTTGGGTGAGCGTTTTGATTGGTGGGATAAAAATAGATGTCCGGTCAATGCCTGTCCATTAATCTTTTACCTTCCGGAGCTTAAAGATCAGCCCAATTTCTACAGCCAGAAAAAGCAACTTCCAGTAATCAAGAAAGACTTGGTTAAGATTGGATGGTCTGGAGAGTTGATAGACTTTACTGAGGTGTATTCAACTGTTTTGCAAGATGTCTGTACAAGAGTAAAAAACGCTTTTAACAGGTTTATAGCAGGGGACAAAAATGGTAAACGCAGTGGCAAGCCTCGATTTAAGAATGTTGCCAGATATCGGACGTTAAACTTTCCAAATGCTGATAATTCTTGGTTAAAGTTCTGTACTGTTAACGGAAAATGGTTGTTTG
>NZ_JAAHHE010001013.1:0-1008 GCF_010692525.1 Moorena sp. SIO3B2 | reverse complement strand
ACATACTCCCGACGTTGCCCTAACGGGACAACGCGGGCTTCTTGCCAACACCACCCAACGGTATCGGCTAAAGTTTCAACAGTTCAGCTAACACCTGAACATAAGGTTCACTCAACATAGTAGTATGATTTCCAGGAATTACATGAACCTCTACAGGTTGGCTAGAAAGCTGATTCCAACCCCAAGTTGGATCCCTGGGAATTTCACCAAGCATTCCCAATTCATCCTGATAAACTTCGCTGGTGCGGAACAGGGTAATCTCACCTTGATAGCCTTCTTGTGGGAGATAACTCATAAAAGCAAATTCGTCAGCTTTAATCGTTTGAACAATCCCACGCACTCGTTCAATTCCTGAATTAGGTGGCAACAGATTGACGGTTTCCATCTGTTGTTTGAGATAGTTTAATTGTGCTAATGGAGTAAGAGGTTTTAGGGATTCATAAGAAATCTCTAGATTTTTCCCAGATAACATTTCTAGGATATGGGCAATATTCGTTAGCCATCGGGTATCATCCCAATCTAGCTGTTTGGGGGCGCTACCAGGAAGTCGGGCGGGAAGGTCTAATAGGGCTAGGAGGGCAACTGTTTCTCCCTTTTTTTGTAGTTGTTGTGCCATTTCAAAAGCAACCAGAACCCCAAAGGAATGACCGCCCAGGAAGTACGGACCAGAGGGTTGAAGGGTTTGGATGGCTTGGAGGTAGTAGGCAGCTACCTCTTCAACACTACCAAAGGGTTCCGACACCCCATCCAAGGATGGAGGTTGTAAAGCGTAAAAGGGTTGGTCATTTCCTAGATGACGGGCGAGTTGGTGGAAGTACACCACATTGCCACCAGAACCAGGCATACAGAAGAAAGGTGGGTGGTTTCCTCGGGGTTGAATGGCAACTAAGGGAGACCAAGAGTGAGTATCAGTTTTTTGGCGCAGTAGAATGGCTAATTGTTCTAGGGTAGCGCCTTGGAAAAGGGCGGCTAAAGATAAATTTTTGCCAAATTCTTTCTCAATGTCAG
>NZ_JAAHHE010001012.1:0-1008 GCF_010692525.1 Moorena sp. SIO3B2 | reverse complement strand
CTGACATTGAGAAAGAATTTGGCAAAAATTTATCTTTAGCCGCCCTTTTCCAAGGCGCTACCCTAGAACAATTAGCCATTCTACTGCGCCAAAAAACTGATACTCACTCTTGGTCTCCCTTAGTTGCTATTCAACCCCTTGGAAACAACTCACCTTTGTTCTGTATACCTGGTTCCGGTGGCAATGTGGTCTACTTCCACCAACTCGCCCGTCATCTGGGAAATGACCAACCTTTTTACGCCTTGCAACCCCCCAGCTTAGATGGAGTGTCGGAACCCTTTGGTAGTGTTGAAGAGGTAGCCGCTTACTACCTCCAAGCCATCCAATCCCTTCAACCCTCTGGTCCGTACTTCCTCGCAGGTCATTCCTTTGGGGTTATGGTTGCTTTTGAAATGGCACAACAGCTACAACAGTTGGGAGAAACGGTCGCCCTCCTCGCCCTATTTGACCTTCCCGCCCGACTTCCTAGTAGCGCCCCCAAACAGCTAGATTGGGATGATGCCCGATGGTTGACTAATATTGCCCATATCCTCGAAATGTTATCTGGGAAAAATCTAGAGATTTCTTATGAAACCCTCAAACCTCTAACTCCATTAGCCCAATTAAACCATCTCAAACAACAGATGGAAACCGTCAATCTGTTGCCACCTAATTCAGGAATTGAACGAGTGCGTGGGATTGTTCAAACGATTAAAGCTGATGAATTGGCTGTTATGAGTTATCTCCCACAAGCAGGTTATCAAGGTCGGATTACCCTGTTCCGCACCAGCGAAGTTTATCAGGATAAATTGGGAATGCTTGGTGAAGTTCCCACGGATCCAACTTGGGGATGGAATCAGCTTTCTAGGCAACCCGTGGAGGTTAATGTTGTTCCTGGAAACCATACTACTATGTTGAGTGAACCTTATGTTCAGGTGTTAGCTGAACTGTTGAAACTTTAGCCGATACCGTTGGGTGGTGTTGGCAAGAAGCCCGCGTTGTCCCGTTAGGGCAACGTCGGGAGTATGT
>NZ_JAAHHE010001011.1:0-1010 GCF_010692525.1 Moorena sp. SIO3B2 | reverse complement strand
CTGATCTTCTGTTTCATACAGATGTTCTATCCCCTGATGGCTCAATGGCGCAACTCACTAGCCAAGACCTAGGCTTTAGCTATCGCACCTCAATCCTTCAAGGTAGCGATCGCATAGTCACCCAGGCCACATTTCAGTTAAAACCGGGTGCTGACCCAAAACAGGTGCGCTCATTGACATCGGATCATTTGGCAAGACGACACACTACCCAACCTTACCACCTACCTAGCTGTGGCAGTGTGTTCCGCAATCCTGATCCTTATGCTGCTGGTTGGCTAATTGAACAAATTGGTCTAAAAGGCTACCAAATTGGTGGTGCTAGAATAGCTGAACGCCATGCCAACTTTATACTTAACTGTGGTGATGCTAAGGCTAGCGATATCTTCCGCATGATCCACCATATACAGGAGCAAGTAGAAAAGCACTGGTCACTGTGTTTAGAGCCAGAAGTGAGGATTTTAGGTGATTTTACCAAAAAACTAGCAATGGAAAGCCCTATGTCTTTAGAGCAGGGATAAAAACCAGCGAGGGGATCAATCCCCTCCTATGGTTCCAGTGGATATACCAAAACCGATCCTGTTGGAATATCAGTTCAAAGCTGATCACCAACATGATCAATTTTTAGTTTATAGTTGTCCATGGCTACACTAGAAAAGAATGGGAAGAAGTTAACTAGATCGCTTCAGCCCATCTATGAATAAGGACACCGGGAATTTATTCCCCTATTTCCCACTGCTTTTAAGGCGAGTAAAAGTCAAATAGCATCACAATAGATACACAATAGATAAAGGTTAATCACCACAGGATTTCTAATGTCAGCGCACCCCTTGCCCATAGACTGGGCTTAGCGCCAACCTGGGCAGCGGTTAAAACCGCGCTTGATGTTTGTTTTTCCTCCCCCGTAATTAGACAGGGGGTTTCTAAACAGAAAACTGACGAGCGAGAGTTAGCCACCCAATAAATTAGGTGGCCAGCGAACGCGCCCCGCGTGGCCTACGGCCAGCGCGCCG
>NZ_JAAHHE010001010.1:0-1011 GCF_010692525.1 Moorena sp. SIO3B2 | reverse complement strand
AACCGATAAATGTCCTACCTATGGTCCAGGAAAGGAAATTATTGACCAAGTGATTGAACTCCGTGGCGGACGTGCGGCTGAACTGGGTCTGAAAGTAGGTGACCAGGTCACTGTTAAGTTTCTGGATCGGAGTAGTACTGCACCTAACTAGTACTCTATAACATTTAGCTTTGAGGGTTAGGCGAAGGTGGCACAGTTGCGTAGGGTGTGTTAGGGAAGGGCTCCCTCTGACCGCCTCTTCGCGCCTTGTTTGGACAGCCCGTCCCGTAACGCACCACCTTATAATATTAATTCCTTGATTCAGCAATGCATTGTGGCAAGGGTTCAGGCTTTATTGCTTAAAGCCTAATCCTAATCCCTCAAGTCTCAAGAACTAGGTATAAAGCAGTGAAGTACCCCAACCTGCTTCGCTGAGGTTGGGGCTTCCCATTCCCAGGTCAGTTCAGTGACGGTCTTATTCGTCTTTGGGATTTCCCGCTTCATCCGCCGACGCCTCAACCAGCAAGCTGGCGTTGGTCTTACTCAGCGTCCACAGGCAGACATCCGCCTTCCGCAGATGTATATTTTTACGACAGACTCACCTTGGAATTACAGCATCTATGGCTAACCAGCTGGGGCAAGTCTCTTCCCTGAGCTCTGCTAGTACTTTTATACCTTCTATCAATAGGTAGCCTTTTAGTCAGTCAGGCGGGTCAGCGACCAATTTTATTATATCACGAATCATCGTAAGTTGTCGTCTCGCTATCCATCCCCACCCCTCTTGAGGGTGGGGAATTCCGCGAGTTTCGTTAAGCCTTATGCTATCATCCCTATACATAAGCATTCAGCTGACTGCCAATAGTTTAATGCTTACCTCTGTCGTGGGGCTTCTGGCGGATTAAGCTAAATTAGGGTAATCTTTCCTAAGACAGATGTAAAAAGCTCGCAAATGACTATACCCTTGATTACTAATGGCTGCCCTTGACATAATTAATCAAGGTTGGGAAAACAAGGGTAGGGGTGACGCTACTG
>NZ_JAAHHE010000101.1:0-22033 GCF_010692525.1 Moorena sp. SIO3B2 | reverse complement strand
AAGGGGGGAGCCATTCTCAAAGTCCCCCTTTTTTAAGGGGGATTTAGGGGGATCTCCGAGTTTGAAAACACGCCCTAGCCTCCCCCCTGCCATCCAAAATGTTACTCATATCATTTGTTGTACTGGAACTACTGCTTTCCCTTCTAAAAAGTGGGATTTCGACACAATGAATCAGGCGAAAGGATTCCCAAGTATGATCGAGTGGCTCAAGATCTATCTCAACCCTAGCTACAGTCGTACTAAAGCCAAAAATAGTCCTGAGCAAGTTGATGTTATAGGAGTCACCAACCTGGTAGCAGCAGCTCCTAAAGACCTCAAGCGGTTTGTCTTTGTATCCTCTTGTGGTGTGCTACGGAAAGATAAACCACCCTATAGTATTCTTAATTCCTTTGGTGTACTCGATGCCAAACAAAAAGCTGAAGAAATTATCATCAATTCAGGATTACCTTATACTATTATTCGCCCAGGACGATTGATCGACGGTCCGTTTACCTCCTATGATTTAAACACTCTGTTGAAAGCGACAACAGCAGGAAAATTAGGGTTAGTCTTAGGTACCGGGGATACTTTATCAGGTCAAACTAGCCGGATTGATGTCGCATCAGCTTGTGTAGAATCCATTGCTAACTCTGTTACAGTTGGAAAAGTTTTTGAGCTGATAAATAGGGGAGCGAGACCATCAGTAATTGATTGGCCAGGGCTATTTTCTACTCTGGAGTACTTAAGCATTTAGCTATCAGCGGTCAGCGGTCAGCGGTCAGCGGTCAGCGGTCAGCTTATTTTATTCAAAAGCTGTTCGGTGTAGCTTGCCCTACGGCGTTGCTTAATAATGGAATGATTTCAAGACTTTTGTGGAATGGGCATCTTGGTGGAACTGGCATCTTGCCAGTTTCAATATATTTTCGGGCGGGCAGGATGCCCACTCTACTCCTATTCAAAAGAAGATTCAGCAACGCCTGGCCTACGGCCAATGGCTGATAGCTGAATGCTGATAGCTGAAAGCTGAAAGCTGAATGCTGATAGCTGAAAGCTGAATGCTGATAGCTGAATGCTTACCTCCCGATTCCCTACTCCCCACTCCCTACTCCCAACCCTCTAGCTAACGTAAACCCTTCAGCAGTGCCTAAAGAGACTTGGTTAGGTAATTGCAAATCGTCTAACGTAGAATTGTCCAAGAGCAGGTAAGATTGAGTTGAACACAACTGTTTTAAAGTATTTTCATCTTGGGGAATCACTTTGCGATCGCTATAAAAATCTAAACTAGGACGCTGATAGGAAAAAGACGTATAGATAATATCCCCTGGAGCCGTATTTTCCTGAATCAAAGCCGCCACTGGCTTAACTGGAAATGCTTCATTTAACTCCCAGAGCCAAGAGTGAGAACTCATTAATAATACCAAAGTTATATACATCCCTATCAATAAAATTGGGATAAAATTGCGGTTATGCTGTTTAATTGTCCAAGCCGCTAGGGTCATGGTTAGGCTTACCACCATACCCATAAGGATTAAAACCGGTTGGGGATCTGCCAAGATAAAATAAATACATCCCCCTAAAGCAGCTACTCCAATAAATCCTAAAATAATTGTTAAAATCTTAGGATAACGACTCCAATGTTGCCAAAATACAGTGAGTTTAGCGGCAACAGCTATAGCAAAAAAGGGATACACAGGCATAATATACCAGGGTAGCTTAGTGGCCATCATAGAAATAATTGTCAAATAGCCGATAGTCCCAATTAAAATTAAACTCCCCCAACTCGTGAGGGGTTTTCGCCAAGCTAGATAGAATCCTCCTAGCCAAAACAATAGCCAAGGGAAAGTATACTTAATTAACTCCAAAAGATAATACCACGCTGATCCTTGATTCCCTTCCACCTTTTCAGAGATGCGAGCAAATCCTTGAGAGAGAAAATGAACTTGCCAAAAGGTTGCTCCATAATGCTGCCATTGGGCAATATACCAAACCAAAACCGGTGCGTAACCTAGGACTATGCCCAACCAAAAATAGCGACTTTTCAACAACCCTAAGGTTTTATTGGCCAGAATAAAGACCAAAGCAATTGCCCCTAGAGGCACAACTAATAGACCTTTTGTGAAAGTAATTAGTCCTAAACAAACTCCGATCCCAATTGCCCAATAAGACTGAGCCTGACAAGCTTTAAGTAAGCAAAATAGCAACAGCAAAAACCAAGTATTGATCATGCCATCCAGCATTGCCAAACGTCCGTGGCGCACAACTGGCAACAGGGTTAAGTAGACGCTAGCGGCAAATATGGCACTGAGACGTTGAAGGAATAGTTCTCGTGCTACTAAATAGAGCAGTGGTACTCCACACGCTGACAAAAAAGCACCAGGCAAACGAGTAGTGAATTCTTGGACACCCCCTACTTTATAGCTTAAAGCAATCAGCCAATCCATCAAAGGGGGTTTCAGTAGATAAGGTTCTCCCCACAGAGTAGGATGGAGCCAGTTACCCGTGCGATAGATTTCTCTAGCGATCAGGGCTCTAGTGCCTTCATCCCAGTCCCGTAGGGGTACATTTCCCAGAAAAATACCCCAAAGGAAAAGGGCAGCCAGGAAAAGGATTAGGATCCACTTGATATCAGTGAGAGAGGGATTTTTTAAGGTAAGTGCTAATTTATTCATCTATAGCAAAGGGAACAGGGAACAGCTGATCTGGGAACAGGTAGTAGGGAGCGGTGCAACCCGTGGCGGATTTAATTACGGGTCAAGGGCACCGAAGGAGTCGGGAGTAGGGAGTAGGGATGCAGCGCGGTCTTGGGGGTTTCCCCCATGAGCGACTGCATCAAGACGGGGTAACAAAATTGAATGTACCTTATAAGTATGGAAAACGCTATATTAATTAATGTTTTTAATAGTTTCGCCCTAGGATGGTTATATAGCATTTCCATTGGAGTTGTGAACAGAATCTGTTAGGGAAAGGCAACAGGCAAGAGGCAAGAAGCAAGATTTAATTAAGTAAAGAATAATTTTTGGTATTAAAAAAAATAATGCTAGTTTAGCATAACAGTAAAAACTTCTTGGATCTCTTGACTACTGTTCCCTGTTCCCTGTTCCCTGTTCCCTATCTTGATATAGATTTACAATCCAAATATGCATCCTCTATCTCCATCAAATCAACTCCCTCTCTATGGCAAAAGAATCATTGTAACAGCACCAAGAACCTATGGGTCTCGGTTATCTCAACAAATCATTAACCAGGGTGGACTTACCATAGTGATGCCAACTATTGAAACCTGTCTGTTAGAAAATTATCCTGAATTAGATGCTGCTCTGAGGCAACTTCATAAATTTGATTGGATTGCCTTTACTAGTCGCAACGGAATAGACGCTTTTTTTGCCCGCATGGCATCCTTGGGTATTTCTAAATCTGTGCTGAAAAATTGCCAACTATCTGCCATTGGAAAAGATGCCGAACGATTGTCAGATTTTGGACTAACAGCTGATTTAGTTCCGGCTGAAGCTAGCCCAACCGGAATGGTTACTGAATTGTCTAACTATCCAACTATTGATCAGAAAACTATATTAGTTCCTATTCCAAAGGTGGTCGGGATACCAGAACCTAATGTCATTCCCAATTTTATTTCCGGTTTACAGGAATTGGGCATAAAAGTCAGTCCAGTATTGACCTATCAAACCCGAATTTTGGATAAAACTATCTATGATGTAGAATTGAATCTGATTCGTCAAGGCAAGATAGATGTTATTGCTTTTAGTAGCACCGCAGAAGTGACCGCTTTTTTGACAATGGTAAACTCCCCCCAGGATTATAACCATTGTGTAATTGCTTGCTTTGGTCCCTATACCGCTGCTAATACTGAAAAATTGGGGTTAACTGTCTCTATTGTATCTAAAAATTACCGCTCCTTTGAGGGATTTGCGAATGCGATCGCAAACTTTTTTAATAGCTAACTTTCAGCTATCGTAATCCTAAATAAATTGTGATAATTTTTGATGCCATATTCCGTACTTCTTACTCCCGATTCCCGATTCCCGATTCCCGATTCCCGATTCCCGATTCCCTTTGCTATATAATTAGCGAAGGGAAATTTAGGTGGGTGAATGGAAACCAATCAGCCCTCAGTCAACCCCAATACCCCTAATCTAGATGGGCTTCACATCAAGCGCCCCTGCTTGGTAGTTGCTGATCTCGAACGAGCATTCACCATTTACCAAGATATCCTAGGATTTAGGCTCGACTATCTGGCTGAAGCATCCCCAGACTCTTACCTCTACCAAGTGTTTCAGTTTCCCAAAAGTGCTCAGCTCAAATTTGCATCACTCAGTACAGAAGACGAACCTAGAGCCCTAGCCCTGACCGAAGTCAAGGGAATTGAATTACCCACCCCTACCACTCCCTATCGTTTAGCCCTGGTGGTCAGAGTAAAAGACCTGACCCTAACCATTGAGAAAATCCGTGAACTCGGCCTTGAAACCATTGAGCCCAATTACTTTACTAGACCACCAAACCTCAATTTCACTGAGCAAGCATTCTGCGATTACGACGGTCATCGGATTATGCTTTATGATGTGACATCTGGTTGAGTAATTTAGCGAAGGGAATAGGGAGTCGCACCTCTGCATCGCTATTCCCGACTCCCAGATCCGCTGTTCCCTTTGCTATAGTTATTGCTTCTAAAAGAACGTGAGAAAAATCCTTGGGCTGAGCTTGATTGCCATTGGTTTAGCCATTGGGTGGTTATCTATCCGGAATCACCAGCCACCCGATGCCCTCTCTTCAGATGTTTCGCCACCCCAGAAACAGATCAAATACCAATCCCATCCTCTAGACTTTAGTGTGGTTCATACCTTATTAATTCCAGCTGAAAGTGGATTTTCCGTTACTCCAGCCATATCGGAACAGTTAATCACCTTAGAAGATTTAGCCCAAAAGCACCAAGCTGTAGCTGCCATCAACGGCGGTTTTTTTGACCCAAAAAATCAGAAGACCACCTCAATCGTAATCAAGCAAGGGCAACTAGTAGCAGATCCCCGTGACAACCAGGGGCTAATCCAAAATCCCAACTTACAGCCCTACATGGATAAAATTCTCAATCGATCAGAATTTCGGCGATACCGTTGTGGGTCAACAGTCCGCTATGATATTACCCTACACAGTGAACCGACCCCCCCCGGTTGTCAATTATTAGATGCCCTAGGCAGTGGTCCGTTGCTGGTTCCACAAATTACATCAGTCACCGAAGGTTTTGTAGCTGTAGAAAATGGCAAAGTCATACGAGATGCCCTAGGGAGCAGCCGACTCAATGCTAGAAGTGCAGTCGGTATTACTCCTGATGGCAGCATTTTGTTAGTCATGGTCGCTCAAAAACCAGAAGCTCCCAGAAATTCCGGTATGTCGTTCAGGGCCCTAGCTACCTTCCTGAAAACTGCTGGGGTGGAAAAAGCCATGAATCTAGATGGAGGAAGCTCCTCCGCTCTTTATTATAACGGCAAAACCATTTATGGGAGAGTGGACAAAAACGGAAATCGAATCAAACGAAAAATTAAATCGATTCTAATGGTTAACCAAGACCCGTGACTAGTAGGGAGTCGGGAGCGGTGCGACCCGTGGCGAATTTAATTCGACGACTGTAAGCGCACCGAGGGAGTCGGAACGATCTGAAAATCTAATCAGTCCTTAATTATTATATAGCAGTTCTCCTCTTTATGAGGTACACAGGATTTTTGACCTATTCCCGTTTTCCTATTCCCGATTCCCGATTCCCTATTCCCTATTCCCTAAAATCCAAAACTTGTGTACCTCACCTATTTTAGAAATGCTATAAGAAGATAATAGATGGCATTAGTGAAAAAGTAAATGGCTAAGAAAGTAGCACTGCTGATCGCGGTTGATCAGTATGCAGAAGGTTTAACTACCCATCAAGCTGCCTCCCATGATGTGCAAGCAATGCAGCGAGTTTTACAAGAGAAAACCCTAGGGGATTTTAATCGGGTAGACTTGCTGCTCAATCCCAATATGGTCAACCTAAAAGAGGCAATTCAGAACCTAGTTGACCAATGTGGTGTCAATGACTTAGCCCTAGTTTTTTTCTCTGGCCAAGGAATTATTAATCAGGATGGTAAACTGTATTTAACAACTAGCATCACGACTAAAGATAACCTTGAAGGTACTGCATTACCCGCTTCTTTTTTACACCAGCAATTTAGTCGTAGTGATGCTCAGCAACAAATAGTAATTCTTGAGTGTGATTACTATAGTGCTTCCGCTGATGGTTCGCTGACAGAACCTGTGAGTGTCAATCTCAAGGAAGAACTCAGTGCTCCAGGGCGAGCAGTTCTCACCTCCTCCACAACTACACAAACCTCTTTTGAACAGGAAGCACCTCATTGTTCCCTTTACACCCAGTACTTAGTCGAAGGCATTGAAACTGGTGCAGCAGACCGAGATGGGGCTGGCTTAATCTATGTTCGTGAATTACATAACTATGCCACCGAAAAAGTCCAGACTATTAAGCCCCAGATCGAGCCAGCTCTGTTTCTCGATAATAAAGGGTTGGATATTTTACTGACTATTTTAATGAATAAAGACCCCAAGGATGATCCCGATAGTGAGTATCGCAAAATCGAAGCCAAGTATCGCAAAATTGTGGAAAACTATGAACGGTATGGTAAGATTCCTGAAATTGTTCAATATACATTAAATAAAAAACACAAAGAGTTGGGGATAACTGTTGACCTACACCAACCTGACCAACTCATTTCTGATCAAGGCATAGACTACTCTAACTTGCGAGATTTACTCAAAGCCGGTAAATGGAAAGAAGCCGATCAGGAAACCTTTGCTCTAATGGTTAAAGCAGTTGATCGAGAAGAAGACAACAATCTCGATCCTGAGTCAATCAAGAATTTTCCCTGCACCGATCTACACACCATTGAGCAGCTTTGGCTAAAGTATAGCAGTGGGCAATTCGGCTTCAGTTTGCAAAAAGAAATTTGGCAGAAGCTTGGGGGAAAACTTGATAGTGACGAGAATAACGTTGATAAACTAGAATTCAACCGAAGCGTGTATGTTTTGAGTTCCTATTACAACCCAAACAGTATTTCCCGCAGTAATTATTTCCCTAACATATTAGCGTATCAAACTCAGCTTTATCAACAATTTGGTCATAGTGTGGGATGGCGACAGCGCAAAGGATTGCACCTCAGAAGACGATGGAAAAATTATGAAGACCTTACATTTTCCGTAATCTGGGCTCCAGTGGGTCACCTGCCAACTCTGGTTGGTCGTGATGGCATGAATTTGGGAGTATTATCGATTTGGAGGATGAGGGTTAATTTATTCTCTCACCTTGAGGAGTGTTGGTTATAGCGTTTGTAAGTATTCAGCTATCAGCCGTCAGCGTGTCGCGTATCAGCTTATGGGCACGCTACTTGAGGTGCAGCCTGGTCTTGGGGGTTTCCCCCACTCGCGCTTTGCATCAAGACAGTGTGGCACAGGCTTCGACGCATCGGACCTATTAGCTGATAGCTGACAGCTGAACGCTTAGGTTGAGGAAATGCCAAGCTGGAGAAATAATTCTCAGCACAAATAAGAATCATGAATCGAAACCGTTTCAAAGTTGGAACCTTTAACCTATGCAACTTAGTGCTACCAGATGTCCTATACTATAGAAAAAAGATATATACCCAAACAGAGTACGCTCTTAAGACCACCTGGATCGCTGAACAACTGAAGAAGATGAAAGCTGACATTGTTGGCTTTCAAGAGGTATTTCATAAAGAAGCTCTCCAACAAGCACTGGCTCAGAGCCAAGTTTATGACAATGCCACCACTGTGTTCGCAAACCCTACGGGTAAAAGTCCAGTTGTTGCCCTGACCTCCAGGTTTCCAGTGCTTGAATACAACGTCATCAAAGATTTTCCCACTACGGCATGCCTGGATATCCAAGGAACAGACATCCCACTCAAGCGTTTTTCTCGACCAGTGTTGGAAGCACATCTCAAGCTGAGTGACACGATTGATTGTACAGTTTTTGTAATTCACCTCAAGTCCAAGCGTCCGATCATCCCAGATGGAGTAGACCGCAACGACCCAATTGAACAAGCCAAAGGACAAGCGAGATCTCTAATCCTCCGAGCAGCTGAAGCAACAGCTTTGCGGGTAATTTTGATGGATAAGCTTCAGCACAGGGATCATCCGGTAATAGTTATGGGTGATGTCAATGATAGTGGTCTGGCTATAACCTCTCAAATCGTTTCTGGAGAGCCTCCTTTGAGAAAACTCTGGTTTCAGCAAAAGCAGATCATCTGGGATGTGTTGTTGTATTACGTCAAAGACATTCAAGCTCGACAAAACTATGGTGACTTCTACTACACCCACATCCATAATGGCCACCACGAGAGCCTAGATCACATCCTGGTTAGTCAGGAATTCGTGGTTCAAAATCCCAAACGCATTGGCAGAGTTGGGTATGTCTCCCTTTTCAATGATCATCTGATCGACGAAACTTTGAGTGAAGAGAAAATTGAGACTTGGCAATCTGATCACGGACAGGTCGTTGTCTCCATCGAACTTGATTCATAAGGTGATGTATGAACACTGAAGAGATAGCTAACATTTTCAACTTACCTCCTGAACTTCCTACCGAAGAACTGTTTGAACCGTTGATATCTAGCCAGAGCGTATTAATCGAGCGCATCATCTCCACTGGACAAACTACACCAACCGGAGAGTGGTATGACCAAGACCAAGACGAATGGGTAATCCTCTTACAAGGGCAAGCAACCCTTGCCTACCTTGACGGTTCCAGTGTCAAGCTCAAAGCAGGGGATTATCTATTTATTAAAGCTCATCAAAAGCATCGAGTTGAATATACCAGTGCTGAGCCACCCTGCATTTGGCTAGCCGTTCATGGCAATTTGCAACAGCAGCAGACGTAGGCAAAATTTTCAGGACTTACGCAAAACTGGGCGTTGCTTAATAATGGAATGATTTCAAGACTTTTGTGGAATGGGCATCAGGCGTGGAACGGGCATCTTGCCCGTTACAATCTTCGGGCGGGCAGGATGCCCACTCTACTCCTATTCATTCGAAGATTCAGCAACGCCCAAAACTGGACTCTAAACCCGCTTATAGCATTTCTCAAATAGATCAGGTATCAGAAACGCTATAGAGTAATCGCCCTTCAAGTATGATCCTAAAGTATTAAGTTTTGTAAAACGTTTCATAACTTGATTAGCTAGCCCTGATTACTTACTAGAGGTTACTGTTGTGATGGGGAAATGCGATCGCTATTTATTGTCGTCTCATTTTCCCTTAACTCTAGTAAATTTATATTTCCGAAATCACTCTAAATCAGGAAACTCTCTCCCTAGATGGGAATAGTTTATATAAGCCCAACCAAGACCAGACTACCTTCAATGACAGTTCATAGACAGTTCATAGAAGTGTAGGACCCGAGTGAACTAGGAGATGATCATAAGACGCCGATGTCACTAGAAAATGGATTAAATGCTCTCCAACAAAAACGTTATGCAGAGGCGGTGCAATGGCTAGAAGACTATTGCCACTATTGCCAACATTCTCGCGATCACCATTCTCAAGAGTATAGTCAAGCCCAAGCAGCTCTGGTGAAAGCCTATAGCGGCAATGGTGAGAACAAAAAAGCGATCGCCCTCTGTCGGAAGTTAGAAAATCACCCAAATTCCCAGGTCAGCAATTGGGCAAAAAAATGTCTGGCCACCCTCACTTCAAAGTCAACAAAAACAACCCTAACAAAAACAACAGCGAAAGCCATGTCAAAATCCCGTCACAAAGCCGGAAGAGTGGCGCAAACTGGAATCAGGTTAGCCATGAAAGGCATTGCCAGTAATCTTGCCCTTGCCTCTGGTGTTACCATCTCTTTACTATTTGGGATGGTATTAGTCTTATCTCTGAGTTTGCTGCTAATCCTGAATAGTAACAATCCTGTTACTGGATTAATCATCTCAGTTGCCATCACCCTAATTTTTAACAAATCTGGGAGGCAAGAGGGGTCTATCCATCCCCATCCGTGCATAGGGATGGGGATGGATAGACCCCTTGCCGTAGGCCACGCTATGGGAACAAGAGTATTTAGCAATGGGTTGACAATGTAACACAAAATATATATAATGGTACATAAGGTCGATAAACAAGGTAAAAGCAGTGAGACATCAGGCAGTCAAGGTCAGAATTTACCCCACACAGGAGCAAATTCATATACTTGCTCAGCACTTTGGTTGTGCTCGCTGGTGGTGGAATTATGCACTGAATCAGTGTATAGAAACCTACAAAGAAACAGGCTTTGGATTGTCTCGCGCTGCCCTCAATTCTATACTACCAAAACTCAAAAAAGATAAAGAAACTGAATGGCTAAAAGATTGCTACTCTCAAGTATTGCAATCTGTGAGTCTAAATCTTAGCCGTGCATATCACTTTTTTGAGGGGAGAGCCAAATATCCTAGATTTAAATCATATCATCATCGCCAATCAATTCAATACCCACAGCGTGTATGCCGCGTAGGTGACTGTCTTAAATTTCCTGGAAAACTAGGAATTGTCAAGGCAATAATCCACCGACCACTAGACGGAGAAATCAAGACTGTTACAGTTAGCAAAACTCCATCTGGGAAATACTACGCTTCTGTGCTGATGGAGTACGACTCAGACAATGTAAAACCTTCCACAGACGGAAAGGTTATTGGGATTGATTTAGGTATCAAGGATTTTGCTATTACCTATGATGGCGAAAAGACCTCTAAATTTGCCAATCCAAGACACTTAGCCAAATACGAACGAAAATTAGCCAAAAAGCAGCGTATTGCTGCCCGAAAGAAGAAGGGTAGTAATGGACGTAGGAAGGCTAGAAAGATTGTAGCTAAGGTATACGAACAGATTGGAAATGTCCGCCAAGACTACCTGCACAAGTTGTCTAGAAAAATAGTTGACAACAACCAAGTGGTGGTAGTCGAAAACCTGAATGTCAAGGGCATGGTTCGTAACCACAAATTAGCTAAAGCAATATCTGATCTGGGTTGGGGAACTTTTGTAAACTTCTTGTCTTATAAGTGTGAAAAAGAAGGAAAGGTATTGGTTGAGATAAACCGGTGGTTCCCCAGCTCTAAAACCTGCTCTAATTGTCATTACCAAATCAAGGAGTTGCTGCTTGATGTAAGAGCTTGGACTTGTCCAAGTTGTGGAACTCACCACGATAGAGATGGTAATGCGGCAAAGAACATTAGAGCAGAAGGAATCAGAGTGCTATCCTCCTCTGGGACGGGGGAGGTCAACGCCAGGGGAGAAGAAGTAAGACCAAGACGCGGACGTCCGCCCAGGTTGAGGTGCGACCCGTGGCGAATTTAATTCGCCGACGGAAAGCGCACCTTCGGCATTCTTCCGTGAAGCTGGAAGCCCCAACTTGGCCGTAGGCCACGCTTCGCGAACAACGGAGTAAGTTGGGGTAGTTCACTGTGTGACCCCTACGCCAGTCCTTTGCGTGGTCGTCCAGTGAAACTCCAAGGTGAGTTAATTGGTCGCGGCGATGCTGGCTATAAATTTGGTTCCGATCTCAAGCTTCAAGACCGCAGTGGGATGATTTATACGCGCTATGCTTCTCGCTTTGGTCCAATCGGTAACTTCCTCTTTGGTAGCAGTAAGGTGCAGAACTTAATTGGCTCCCAAGTTAATGTAGTTGGCTGGTTCCGCAGAGGAATTGCCCCTTGGCTAGACTTGATCCACTTGGAAAACAATAACACCACTGTCAACAGCTACCATCGTTTCTGGTCATTGACTGTTGCAGTTGGAGCAATTATTTTGGGTTTTGGACTTTTCTTTGTCCTTTGATATCATCTCCGGTTGTTTCGGGAGTCGGGAGCGGTGCAGCGATTAGCGCGATCTAGCGCGGTCTTTGCTACTGTTCCCTATTCCCTATTCCCTATTCCCTTTGTTATACTTTAAAACTTAATCTAGTCTCACCTCTTTTGATAGGTGTCTAAACCAATTAAAGTACAAACAAATAGATAGGATAATAAATAAAAATAACAGGATTCCAAAATTATCCCAACGTTTCATCATCAACATGATTCCCATTAAAAACAAGACTATCTGCCAAGGAATCCCGATCAATGTCGATAGAATATCCCGCCGATTCTCGTTCCTGATTTTTGCCTGACTATTAGCTGGGAGGTTTTGACGGATTACTCCCCAAAACCCAAACGGTCGAGTCACTCGATAGAAATTATCCATCACCTCCCGGTCAGTTGGCTCAGTTAAAAATGTCCCTAGGATACATCCTAGTAATGAGCAAATGCTGGGAATGAGAAACAGCGCATATTCCTGAAATTGAGCGTAATTTAAGTTGGGTATTACTATTGCCTTGGTTAAAATAGCTGCTACCATCCCCGCCACTGTCCCAAGGGCAAATCCATATCCATTAAAGCGCCACCAGTACCATCTCAACACCAGAGGAATAGACAGTCCAGCACCTAGTCCCAGGGTTAGCCATCCCCAAATATCATTGATATTGGTGATATTGAAACTAAATAGCAATCCCACCACTACAATTACAATTGATGCCCAGCGGCTTTGAACAATCAGTTGTTGGCTAGAGGCTTGGGGATTGATATAAGCTTGATAAATATCCTTAACCCAGTAAGCAGCACTAGCATTGATGATGGAGTCAAAGGTAGACATAGCTGCTGCAATAAAACAAGCGATCAGCAACCCTTTTATCCCCACTGGCACATATTCTGCGATCACCGTTGGTAAGATAAGTTCAGGGTCAGCAATTACCGCTTTAGTGGTTCCGTAATGGATACCCAATACTGCAAAGGCTGTAACCAAGGGCCAACGAAAAGAAAGCAAGATTATCCAAAATAGGGACAGTAACCCGGCTTCGCGATCGCTTTTAGCGGCAAAATAGCGTTGGATCATATAGCCACCCCCGCCGCCAAACCCTACCATAATTTCTTTGAACAGATAGAATAAAATTACGCCACCGAACAAATTGAATATGGCATAGTCTCCCGGTAGATCAACTGTGATTGGGGGCGAGATGCTGCTCCACTCCGTGAAATTCCAGGTTTGTAATTGCTCAGCCCCAGGAATCGAGACCGAGAAGGTATCCGGGATAGTTGCCGTAGAGAATGCGATCGCACAAATATAGATAATCGCAATAAAAATCAAAATACCTTGAAATACATCCGTCCATACCACGCCGTAAAAACCGCTAACAGCCGTGTATACCAGGGCGAGCAAAATCAAAAATATCGAAGCATAGCGGTCATCAATACCCAGAAATTCCCCCAAGAATTTGCCCCCCCCAACCGAAAAGTAACTCATTGAGCCAATCGCAAAGATAATATTAGCAACAGCACTTATGATCCGAGCCGTATTGCCTTCCCTTCCTGAGCCGAAGCGCAAGTGCATCCATTCCGCCAAAGTCATTACATTTGCCCGTCGGTTCCACTTGCCCATGAATATCATAAAAATAGCCATAATTAAGACAACGCCACCCCGGATCTCGATCAAAAATCCCTTCGTTCCCAGAGCATAAATTAAGGCGCTGATCACCATCGTGCCAGCCAAGTCAGTATTGGACGCCATTCCAGAAGCCCCCAAAACCCACCAGGGCAGATTGCGATTTCCCAAAAAGTAGGATTCTATACCCTCAGATGCTTTCCGTTGAAGAATAACCCCAAAAACAACTATGCAAATCAGGTAAATAGTAACAATGATGTAATC
This sequence comes from Moorena sp. SIO3B2, assembly GCF_010692525.1. Lineage (NCBI taxonomy): Bacteria > Bacillati > Cyanobacteriota > Cyanophyceae > Coleofasciculales > Coleofasciculaceae > Moorena > Moorena sp. SIO3B2. The sequence continues at coordinate 8,287 of NZ_JAAHHE010000101.1, read as the reverse complement.
AACTGGATGCATGAATTTTATTATGAAGGATTAATTAAAAAAAACCTAATTACAGTAGGGTGGGCAAAGTAATATTATCTAGAATACTCAAAAAAAACAAACTGTTTTTGCCCACCCGACAAGCTTGAGTGTCAAATAAATACCAATTACAGTAGGGTGGGCAAAGTAATATAATCTAGAATACTCAAAAAAACCAAACTGTTTTTGCCCACCCTACAAGCTCATGGGGAAAACTCTCTGTGCCCTTGCTGAATCGCTACTAGACCGTTTTTAGGCGTCCAGGAATCACCATCACTGGACAATCAGCTTTCTGTAAAATTCCCTCGCTGATGCTGCCCACTAAAGCTTTGTAGAGACCGCTGTGTCCATGAGAACCGACCACAATTAAATCGACTGCTAATTTCTGTGCTTGTGCCAAAATTGTCTCAACTATTGGTCCTTGGATCAGCAAGGCTGCCGCATCAATACCTTTTTGGCGTGAATTTTCTGCCCACTTTTGTAGCTGGCGATGCTCCTTGCGAAACTTGTGAGCTATATAATCTCGCTCGGTCTGAGGTCCAGTTTGATAGCCAACAAAATCAGGCTCAGGTTCAGCAATGTGGATTAGCCATAATTTGCTCTTGGTTGCCGCTGCTAAAGACTCGGCTTGGGCAATCACTACTGGTGTGATCTCGGAAAAATCAATGGCGACAAGAAAGTTTTGCATGATATCAAGTCCGAAGCGCATTGGTATTGTATAACACAAGAGTCTTCTGCAGGTGTTGAGGCTATGGACACTCGATACCAATAACAAATGACAACGGACTTTTGACCAAAAAACTAACACGTAAGCATTCAGCTAATGCGCTACAGATGGTGCTACTTGAGGTGCTATCAGCTATCAGCAGTCAGCTAACGCCATAGCTTCATGCTGCACAAGCAGTTACTATAGAGTACCTCAATCAATTGTGTGTGAGAATTTTTGATGCCATATTCCCTACTCCCTACTCCCTACTCCCTATTCCCTATTCCCTATTCCCTGTTCCCTTTGCTATAGCTGATAGCTGACTGCACCTCAAGTAGCGCATATGCTTAGAGGATATCTGAAAAGTTTTTTGATACTGAATTTTGCCCCCCTAGCCCCCCAATTCTGGGGGGAACAAGAATCAATTTGCTGGTAGAAGTCCCCCAAAATTGGGGGATTTAGGGGGCTTGGATGTAGCAAATGAGACTTTTCAGACAACCTCTTAGAGGATACGTGATATTATAGATGAACCCTGAGCAATTAAAGTTTAAAAAAAACTTTAGTAATCAACAATCAACAATCAACAATCAATCCTTAAATTGATAATTTTCCTGGAAGCATAATATGGACAATTGTTTGTTTTACTGGGAAACTGCTTATGTTTAATTCTCCACCGTGTAATTCAGTTAGCAGTTTGGCAATAATCAACCCTAATCCAGAGCCTTGTTGTTCGTATAGTTTACGATCAAATTGCATATAGGCTCCGAGTTTAGCAATTTGAGTTGGTGTCATGCCTCGTCCCTGATCGATCACCAAAAGATTCAAGTGATTATCCTGAAAATAACTCTGAATCTGAATCGGCTTACCAAGGTCGGAAAACTTCAAGGCATTATCAATGATTTCTTCAACAATTTTAGTGAATTTTGATTGGGAAATTTTTACAACTGCTTCTTGCAGTTCTAAGTGCAAATCGTCTTTCCGGTTTACCTTCTTAAATTTTTGCATAGCAAGGTCTTGGATAATTGTTCTAGTAAAACTTTGCTCTCCATAATTAATCAGCTTCCTGGCTTGCTTAGGTTGTTGCTCGATTCGCGCTAGTTCTGCATAGAGTAAAAAATTATGGGTGAGCCGATATAAACGTTCCCCAGAGACACAAATTTGCTGAAGCATGTCCATAGCTTCATCACGATCTATAGTATCATAGTCTTCTATGAGGAATTGGGCAAGATTCAAAATACCATTGAGAGGAGTACGCAACTCATGAGGTAGTGCATGAGTAATGCAATCTCGCAATTCATCGACCTGTTTCTGAGATTCTTGCTCAAAAGCCATCTGCTTGGCTATGCGGGTTGTGACTGCTCCTAATAATTCATCTCTAGTAAATGGCTTGGTCAGATAATCATCTGCGCCCAGTTCCATCCCCATACGCAGATCAGATTTTGTAGATTTAGCCGTAATAAAAATCAAGGTAATTGTCTGGGTGGATGGAATTTCTTGTAACTGAATCATTACACCATAACCATCCAGTTTCGGCATTTTAATATCGCAAATAATCAAATCAGGACTTTCTTTTTTCGCCAATTCCACACCTATTTCACCATTTTCTGCTTGAATAACATCGAAATTTTCTGCCCGAAGTATTTCAACAACAATGCTACGGATATCTTCCTCGTCTTCAATAACTAAAATCTGCGACATAGATCATTTTATCCTTAAACAACTTAACATTGATAAACGCTTTTAAAGACTAAGTAAAATTAATCCTTTGTTCTAGGCATAATCCTAATTACTATTAGGATCAACTGCCAACTGCCAACTGGCAAACAGCTCTCGGTCTTTGTACTTGCTCTGGTACTGCAGGGGAGTACAGTGGAATGGTGACAGTAAAGGTTGTCCCAATACCAACTTGGCTATTTACCGTAATTTCACCACCGTGTACTTCCACAGACTGTTTTACAATTGCAAGTCCAAGTCCAGTTCCTGGAATATTACCCACATTATTGCATCGATGAAATGACTCAAACAGTTGCTTTTGGTCTTCTTCTGGGATACCAATACCCTGGTCTTTAATCTTGAATATAACCTCTTCTTGCTGACAAATCAAGTCAAAGTTTATGGTGCTGTCATTGGGGGAATATTTAGTGGCATTTGAGAGCAAATTTATCAAGATGTGTCTGAGCAGTTTTTCATCAAAATTAACCTCTGGGCATTCACATTGAATAGAAAAAACAATGCTTTGTTGGGTGTCAATACCTAGTTCGATATCTTCGACTAAATCACGACAGAATTCAAGTAAATTTAATGGTGCAGGGTTAAATTTTAGTTTTCCAGCATTAGCTTTATTGACTACCAACACGTCATCCAACATGTGGAGCATATGTTTGACATTGACTTGAATCCGATCTAGATAGTTTTGTTTTTTCTCATCAGTCCAATTCTGGCTGTAATATTTGAAGATTTCAGTAACCCCCATAATAGTGGTTAGGGGGGTGCGGAACTCGTGGGAAGTCATAGAGATAAATCGAGATTTGAGTTCAGTGAGTTCCTTTTCTCTTTCCAGAGATTTGCGAATCTGTTTTTCCAGTCGCTCCCTAACTTGAACTTCGTGCAAAGTCTGGTAAAGCGTAGCATTTTCCAAAGAAATTGCCGCTTGATTACACAGAAGGCTTAACACTTCTAGGTGTTCATTGGTAAAATTTCCAGAAACCATATTATTTTCTAAGTACACCATACCAATCAGATTGTTTTTCCGGAGAAGTGGCAAACACACAGCTGACTTGGGCTGATTATTTATGATGTATATATCATCAGCAAAAGTAGAGTTATTAACAAGATTATTTAAAAGTAAATTTTCTTTATTGATAGCCACATAATTAATCACGGATATGGGCAAATGCTGAGTAATGGTAACTGGGATTGACTCCCGGAATGTTACTCCATTATTAACCACTGTTCCTGCCGCTTCTATAATCAATTTATCGTCTTTTGACAAAATGATAAACCCCTTTTTCGCTCCAGCATTAGTCAGGAGAATCTGCATCAATTTGTCCAGTAAATTCTCGAAAACTATTTCTTCTGAAATGGCTTGAGATGCCTTGATCACGTCAGATAAATCCAGGGCGTTTAAACTTACTGCTATCGTTGAGTTGGTTATGGAATCTAGTGGAACTTTCGTTGTTGGTTGGGCGGTAATTTTGCTAAGGAGTTGGGGGTATCTTGATTCTAAGTCTCTCACTTTTGCCAGAGCTCCCCAGCGACTGTATCCATAGTAGGCATCAGTCAAGTAAGCCTGGGCGATCTTTCGTTTGCCACAAGAGAGATAAAACTCTGCTGCTAGTTCATTGGCTAGTGCTTCTTCCTGGATATAGTCCTGGTCCGCTGCTCCTTCAATCCCTTGGTCATAACGTTCCATGGCTTGCCAGTGTTGCCCTAAAACTCGTGCTTTCTCTGCCTCCACTAGCTCGTATTTATGTTTGAAGTTTGATGGAGCATGGTATGCCCAGGTTTTCAGGGTTTCCTGATTAGCTGCTACTTGGGTCAGGTATTCACCTTGCTGCTGTGGCTCGACATGGGGATAGTGAGCCAAAAGCGCTAGAGAATAGTAGAAATTGTGCTCAGCAACAAGAATCAAGCCAGCGACAGATTGTGCGTATTGCTCTGCTGCCCTGGCCTGAGCAATAGCTTGCTCGGGTTGTTTAAACCAATAAAACAGAATCGATTTGGCAAGATATAGATAAAACAGAGACGTTCCATTATTCTGTTCTCTTAAAATGGGAAGCATTTCTAATTCATTAAAGTCTTCCCCAATTAACTGACAGGGATCGTCAGATTTACCGAGTAAATTTAAGGTTAATTGTTTGCCGATTTGACCATAAATAACATGATAGTCTAGCTTCCTTTTTTGCAGCCACTCCAGATACTGCCCATACTTCTGAGCAGCAAGGTCGAGATCATCTCCCACAAACAATAGGTTGGTACAGTAGTTGAGGGCAGCAAAACCGGAATAGGTTAGCTCTCCGGTTTCAAGACCGCTGTTAAACGCCTCTAGTAAGGGGTTTAGGGTTTCCTTCAGATGCTCTTTCCAGTGTCTGATATGACCATTAAAAAGATCTAATACTATTGATTTGAACTCCTCAGCATCCAATTGCTCTAACAGCATCAAAGACAGTTGACCAAATGTATAGCCACCATCGATATCTCCCATAAATCCACACAAGATCATGGCGTAAGAAATATAGGTGTTCGTAGACAGATGTGAATTCCCATGGTTGATACATAGATTGATTTGTGTAAAGATCAGCAGTGGATACAATGCCGGATTAGCAACAAAAGCAGGGGTTCCTACAGACTTTAAGATCCCCATGGCTGCTAGTTTAGTCAGGTCAGTCATTTCTGGTAGGTCAGCCAAATCCTCACTAATCAGGTCTTTGGGGGGGTCTTGCTCCAGTGGAATCCCGAGCATGTCTAGAACCTGTAGCCCCGTATCCAGGGCGACTTGCATTTGGTTTTGAGCAATATAACCGTGGATTTTTAGTTCATACACCTTGACTTGATCTAATTGGGTTTTGGCTTGTTCCAGAGCCACTCTAGCCAAGAGGTTTGATTGGTCAAAATTGCTGTTGAGGTATTCCGCTTCCACCACTTCTAGATACAAAGCAAGGGTGAAGTCATAGTTGTCAGTCCAGGTATCTGCTGGTAGGAGTCCTAGACCTACATTCAGATACTTGAGAGCGCTGGCATAAGCGGCTGCGGCCTTGGCTTTCTGACCCGCGATCAGATTGAGTTGAGCTAGCTCATCTTTTTCCCACTGAGCGGTGAGTAAGTCCGTGCCAAAATTGAGTTGGTTAACCAAGGCAAAGATATTCTCTTCCCGTGCCTCTGGAGTGGTATGGTTCAGCAACAATTTGCCAATTTTTAGGTGGGTTGCTTGTTGGTCGGATTCCGGAATCAGAGAGTAGGCGGCTTGCTGCACCCGGTCATGTAAAAATTTGTAGTTAACCTTGACATCACTGAGGCCAAAATCTGCGGATTCCTCCTGTTCAAATAGCAGAGGAATTTTGTAACTATCACTCAACGGCAGAATCAAACCGATCTGTAGTGCCTCCCAGAGCTGAGTAGCAGTGATAATGGTTGAGTCTTCATTGACAATGGCTAGCATCTCTAAATTAAACTGATTGCCCAGACAAGCTGCTAATTTTAAAACCTGCTGGGTGGTTTCTTGTAGCTTGCCAATACTTCTGGCAATCAGTTCCACCACGTTATAATCAGTGATGCCAATGGCTTGAATTTGATCAATATCCCACTGCCAGCTGCCACTGGTGACGTCATAACTCAGCAAGTTTTCTGAGTAGAGGGTTTTGAGCAGTTGGGTCAAGAAGAAGGGATTACCTTGGGTTTTATGGAATAATAGCTCTGCTAGGGGTTTGGTCTGGTTTTCCCCTTGGGTGTCATTGAGAGTATCGGCTACTAATTGCTGAACGTATTGTTTCTGTAACGGCTCAATCTTGATCTGATCTATGACCGAGTCAGTTTCTTGAATTTTCTCAATGGTTTGAATCAAGGGATGGGTCGGACTGACTTCGTTATCTCGATAAGCTCCAATGATTAACAAATAGTTGCGATCGCAGTTCGTCATTAAGGTCTGGAGCAACGTTAATGAAGCTAAATCTGCCCACTGTAAATCATCAAGGAAGAGCACCAGGGGATGTTGGGGTTGGGCAAAGACACCGATGAATTGTTGAAACACCCGTAAAAATCGGTTTTGGGATTCCGATGCTCCGAGTTGGGGCACTTCCGGCTGTTCACCGATAATCAGTTCCACTTCGGGAATGACATCAATAATGACCTTGCCATTGGCACCCAGAGCATGTAATAAATTCTGTTTCCAAATCCCTAGTGTTTGAGCCGGTTCTGTCAACAGTTGCCGAATTAATCCCCTAAATGCCTCCAGCAGGGCAGCGTAAGGACTATTCCGCTTAAACTGGTCAAATTTACCACTAATAAAATACCCTCGCGCTTTGACAATTGGTTTATGAACTTCATTGACCACTGAGGTTTTACCAATCCCTGAGTAACCGGATACCAGCATCAACTCAGTGGCTCCAACACTGACTCGTTCAAAGGCCTCCATCAGGGTGGCTACTTCCCCTTCCCGACCATAGAGTTTTTGAGGGATGAGCAGTCGGCTCCCGATGTCATAGGTCCCGGGAGTGAAGGTTTCAATTTTTCCGGTGGTTTGTAGTTGGGATAGACAGGTTTCTAGGTCAACCTTTAGTCCAGCAGCACTTTGGTATCGGTCTTCAGCATTTTTCCTTAGGAGTTTCATCACAATCAATGAAACTACTTCACTAATTTCTGGATTAAGCTGATGAGGAGGGACAGGATATTGAGCCAGATGATGGTGAATCAATTCCATGGGATCGGTGGTGATAAAGGGTACCCGATCCGTTAGCATTTCGTAAAAGGTGGCACCTAAGGAATAGAAGTCGCTGCGGTAGTCAATGGAGCGGTTCATCCTCCCGGTTTGCTCCGGTGAAATATAGGCAAGAGTCCCTTCCAGCCAATTAGGATTGCTAGTGGTGGGATTCTCTAGAGACAGGCGCGAGGCAATGCCCAAGTCAGTGATTTTAACTTGTCCTGTTTCCGGATTGATGATGATATTAGAGGGGTTAATATCTTTATGAATAATCGGGACTTTGTGCAGCTCATCCAAGGTTTCTACTAGAGAAATAGCTATCCGCAGAAAGTCCTTGATAGTCATGGTGTGAGAGTTGATAAAGTGCTTGAGGGATTGACCACCAAAATCTTCAAATATCAACGCCAATCCATTATTATCGTTTTCCAGACCGTAGCATTTGACAATGCCTTCACAATCAATAGCTTGGGAGATTGTATATTCTTGTCGTAAGCTGCTAATCTCTTTAAGGGAGGGATAGTCCGATTTGATAAGTTTAATAATAACTGGTCTTTGCTGTTGCTGGTGATAGCCGCGATAAACAACTGTACTAACACCAGCTTCTAGTTCTTCTAGAAGTTTAATTTGATAGTTTGGGAATTGTAACATCATCTCTCCCTTGAAGTTTTTAGATATAGTAATTGTGATAGCTATACTGATTTAATCTTGTTTAATCTTGGTGATGGCGCTTCTGATTTGGCTCAAGTAGTTCCTGTAGTTGATGTCGGGTGGGCAGTGCACCAGACAGATAATGAACCTTGCAAAGGGCGTTGGTAGGCACTGCCCACCCGAAGATTAATCTTTAACTGGACTGGGTCGGATCAGTAAAACCAGCAGAGATTTTCAAGCAGCCGTACCAGCACCCCCAGCTTGTTTACTACCGACCGTTGATTAGCTGACCGCTGACCGCTGACCGCTGAATGCTTACCGCCCTAGTCAGGAAAAATTCAACGGTCAAGGGAGAAGGGTGGAGTGCTATTGTCCCTTTTTCCTTTGCCCATTCTGCTTTTACCCGACCTTTAGGTCAGTTGTCTTGCATTCAATTGAGAATTTCCATACAGCATAGTTTCCTACAGCCTATTTTAGGGATTACATCTCTAGAATTCCCG
>NZ_JAAHHE010001009.1:0-1014 GCF_010692525.1 Moorena sp. SIO3B2 | reverse complement strand
AAGCCTTGGTGCTTTATAATCTGCGTTATTTCTCCAAGGCATCAGTTCTGTTTCAGGAATGTCTACGCTTGAATCCAGGAGATAGTGTAGCACAAATTTATCTTGGACAATGTCAACTTCATACTCGCCTCTCTGGAGTGACTAAAATCAAGCAACCATTAAAATCTAGTTTACAAAATTTTGATTATGATGTAATATACAAACCTAACAACAAACTGTAGTCTTCGAGTCTGGGCTTCACTTTGATTAAATCCAGATCAGGTAAGGCTTTTAGGTAAGCGCGATTGACCAAAGGTCACGCTACGCGAACGCTCTTTTTGTGACAAATGCGGCTAATACCGCAATCAATTCCATCAGAATCCCACGCTAAAAACGTAGTGTTAGCGTGGGAGAGTCACCTAACTTGGTATCAATTTAAAGATTGACCGTTGGATGTTGAAGATGCCAATTTTTCCAATTGCTCCTGCTGGTCTTGGCTAATGCAAGCTTGAATCAATCCCTCCAAGTCCCCCTCCAGCAAAGGAGCGAGGGAATAATTTTGACCCAGTCGGTGATCGGTAACCCGATTATCTTTGTAGTTGTAGGTACGGATTTTCTCAGAACGAGCCCCTGTACCAACTTGGGCACGCCTCATCGAGGTCACCGCTTCTTGCTGTTCCTGTAACTTGATCTCGTACAGCTTAGCCCGGAGAATTTGCATAGCTCGCTCTCGGTTTTGCAGCTGAGATCGTTCTTCTGTACAGAAAATGCGAATTCCTGTAGGCTTGTGGTATAAATCAACTGCCGTTTCCACTTTGTTTACGTTCTGACCACCAGCACCACCCGAACGGGCTGTAGAAATTTCGATCTCCTTGGGGTCAATCTCCACATCCACCTCATCAACTTCCGGCATCACGGCTACCGTTGCTGTTGAGGTGTGAACTCTACCGCCAGCCTCAGTTACAGGTACTCGTTGGACTCGATGAACCCCAGCTTCAAACTTCAGCTTGCTGTAAACTTGCTCTCCCTGAATTT
>NZ_JAAHHE010001008.1:0-1016 GCF_010692525.1 Moorena sp. SIO3B2 | reverse complement strand
TCGGTGCTGCTACTTTACCCATCAAACTAGAAACATTTACAATAGTGCCTTCTCGTCGTGCTGCCATGCGTCGCCCAATTAGACGAGTCATCGTGTACATACCCATTAAATTTGTGGCGATTTCTTCTTGTAAGTTTTGCAGTTTGGATTGTGATGTACCACACACGCTCCGCTACGCTTTCAGTGTGGGCTTCTGATGCTCATAAAGAGCGGTCAGAGCTTCCTGCGAGGTACTATTAGTAGTAGATTCAACAACTACAGGCTTCCCTCTACGGCGTTTTATAGTCGGGAACACATCCAGCCCGACTCGCTTTATGTTGATTGATGCGTTGACATCTCTATCGACAATCAGCTTTAATTCCTCATCGAAATACTCTCGCATATCTCGGTCGGTGAACACAAATTTATCTCGATAACAGAGGAGTTGAGATGTGTAATTTGGCTTGACTTCGACTACACTGGCGTTAGCTTTTGCGGCTACCTGACCCAGCACTTCAAAGAACTGACCAAAGGCTGCATCTAGCCAAGACTTGTTAAGTCCTGATTTTGATGATTGACCATTGGATAAGAACCTACCATCTCGCCCTCGTTTAGGAGTATTGCGACGAGTTAAACCCTTGAGGTTCAGCTTCTCGTGAAAGAAGACTTTCTTACCTGTATTCACAAGTTGATGAGCAGTTTTGTACTGGAAATCTTCACGACTCCTAGCTATCTGTTGATGAATACGGGCTTCCCGTTTTGCTAGTTTACCTCTGGCTTTACTTCCTTTTTTACGCTTATTTTTCCGTTGAGAAACTGTGGTTAACTTGTCTTGATTCCGACGAAGTGGTTTAAGTGAGGGGAGTTTCTTGCCATCGGATATTGCTAGATAAAAGCCTCTATCTAGAATAGCATCCATTCCAATTGAGTTTTCCCAAGTAGGAATAATGTCATCAGGGTTGAACTCCGGCACTGACTTATCCTCTAGGCTCAGGTTGCAGTACCATCCGTCAGCTTTCCTTGTAATTGATAGCTGT
>NZ_JAAHHE010001007.1:0-1018 GCF_010692525.1 Moorena sp. SIO3B2 | reverse complement strand
TAGGTTTTAGGCAATAGGTTTTAGGCAATAGGGAGTAAGGATAAGCCAATTGACTGTACATCATTACTCGGAGAAATGCTATAGTAGTGGACAAAAGAACTCTTCTCGCCTGTCCCAACTAATCGATAACTAGATAACAATTAATCAAACTAAGAGGATATCTGAAAAGTGTTTTTATAGTGAATTTTGCCCCCCTAGCCCCCCAACTTTGGGGGGAAAAAGAGTCCGTTTGCTTCTAAAAGTCCCCCAAGATTGGGGGATTTAGGGGGCTTGGATGTAGCAAATGAGACTTCTCAGACAACCTCTAACAATTAATCAAGCTAACAATTAATCAAAGAACCTATGCAACCTATTCGACAAGGCGACGTTATTTTACTTCCTGTAGAGCAAATTAATGGACAACATTTACCTCACTTAACCCTAGCAGAAGGAGAGGTAACTGGACATTCTCATCGCATCACTGACGGTGTTGCTCAGTTATACGAAAAAAATGGCATCCTTTATTTACAAGTTGCTTCAAAAACAGCAACCTTAACTCACGAAGAGCATCAGCCAATTGAGCTTCCCCAAGGTAGCTGGATGGTGCGAATCCAACGGGAATATGAACCTCAAGGATGGCGATATGTTGCTGACTAATATCATGTCCGGTTGACTACTTAGATAGCATAGGGAACAGGGAGTAGGGAGTAGGGAGTAGGGAGTAGGGAACAACAATTATCACAATTCCTACACGGATCCCTATTCAAACTTGTAACGTGAAACTTGTAACGTGAAACTTGTAACTTACCAATTACTAATTACTAAGCATTCAGCTGACGGCTGACAGCTGACGGCTGTATGCTTACCTCGATACTATCTCCTTAAATCTTATCCAGTTGAACCAAAGCATTGTAGTCTGGAATATCAACTTCAGGCGATCGCTTGCCTTTATCCAATAGCACATTCCCTTCGGGCCAATGTACCTGTAAATTTCCTGGTGTAATCGGTGCGATATGGATGTGTCCTTGGAATTGACCCT
>NZ_JAAHHE010001006.1:0-1019 GCF_010692525.1 Moorena sp. SIO3B2 | reverse complement strand
GCGATAGGGATTTCCGACATGATTAGGGTGAATGCTAGGAAACTCGCAACAGCGCTCTTCTAATAACTTACTCCCTACGGTTTTGTCAGTTAAGTTTAAACTAAAGCGCCAGAGTTGCCCTGGTGCGATCGCATTAAAATCAACCTCCCGGAAATCACTACCTACGTCTACTGCTGATAATGACTTGTAGCAAATAGAATCGACATAAATCTTGCCATCTTGTTCAAAAGCATTAGCGTGATGGAAGATAAAGCCCGATTAGGTTTCTAGGATTTTGACTTCCTCTGTATTCTGTTTACGAGGAATCACTATAATCCTGGTCGGTTGTTCAGGCTGATATGCCAAACACTCACCAGCTCCTCGGTATCCCAACAGGAATGGAAGGGGATTATAGCTAACAGGATTTTGGAAGAAAATACAGTAATTTGGGGTAATCGCAAAATCGTGGATAAAGGCAAAACCAGGAACACTATAACTCTGACGTCGTAATAGTTTACCGGTTGGATCCAATTCGTAAATAGTAATTTTGCTAGACAGACCTGGCTGAATCGCGAAATTTACCAGACAAGGTTGACCACCATCAAGCTTACTACTAGGGTCAATCCAAGGATGAGCAGCAAAGGATTCACCCCCTGCTAATATTCCATCCAAGTTATCTTCACCCAAGGTTTCAAGAGTATGGGGGTCTAGACCGTAAGGTTTAGCGGCTTCCCATAAGGCTAAGAGTTTTCCACCCCAGTAGATCACATTGGTATTCGCAATATTTTTAAGTTGGATATCAAATAGATTCGCTAACCAACCCCCAGGCTTCTGAGTGCCAAACACTCCTCTATATACCGGTTTCCCCGCTTTCTGTTCCGCTAAGAAGCCCTCTGTGCGTACAAACCGATTGCGAAAATGAGCTCGACCGTGATCAAATGCGATTGACCGTAGGTCACGCTACGCGATCGCACAAATCATCCCATCCCCATCAAATGGATGATGCACCCGGTAACCATTAATATCCAGCAAACCAGGAC
>NZ_JAAHHE010001005.1:0-1020 GCF_010692525.1 Moorena sp. SIO3B2 | reverse complement strand
AATAAAACATTTGCATACTATAGATTACGGCTTGACGAGGACCTTTTAGAGTGTGCTCAACAGGTTGTTTATTGAGATTTTGCTTGAAGTTTTTTGACATAAGTCGAAACTTGGAATCATTGTGGTTTTATATGATTATTGTAATGATTGTAATTTTATTTGTCAAGGTTTTTTAAACTTTTTTTTGGAAGTTTTAGAGAGAATAAAAAAAAGCGATCGCGTCAGCTATTACCCATTACCTTGTTTTAAGCTGACCGCTGACTGCTTACAGTTTGATTAATTTTAATTTCTTCAATCGGAGCCACAAATTCTGTGATACTTTTGCTAAAGTTGACTTGACCTATAACTTGCCATTTTAGTTTAACTTTAGGGGTATTATTAAGATAATCATAGCTACCTTCAAGGATAGTAATTTGGCTAATCGTGTGGGTTGTAGATGTTTGTTGGGCTTGATAATTGTTAGCCGTTGATAAATTATAATTTTCGATGATTTCTTTGTAGTTAGTTAAAATTACCCCTGTCGTCAGGGACGCTAATTTTTCTAGGTTGATTAGGTCAGGGTCACAGATATCGATAAAAAATTCTTGTTTAAATTCCCTGGATGTAGTAATTATTGTGGGGTTTTGTTGCTCCGGATGTAACTGTTGTGGATGGCTTGACCTAAATGTTGAGGCAATTTCCCATTTACCGGGATAGATAACGATGTGTGGTAGTTGTTTTGGTGATTCGGTAATGGGTTGAGCAACAATTTCTATTTGACCTTGGGAGATGTCGTCAGTTAGTTCTTTCTGAAGCTGCTGGCTGATTTGGGATAGTAAGTTTTGAATCATTTTTTTAGGTAATAGATTATGGGTAATAGGTAATAGGTAATGGGTAATGGGTAATGGGTAATAGGTAATAGGTAGTGGGTAATAGGTAATAGGTAATAGGTAGTGGGGAATGGGTAATAGGTAATAGGTAATAGGTAATGGGTAAGACGTTTATTTCCCACATTCGGCAGGTTGGCAGTGCTGCTAGGGA
>NZ_JAAHHE010001004.1:0-1021 GCF_010692525.1 Moorena sp. SIO3B2 | reverse complement strand
CAACTCTAGTTTCAGTTTTATCGGAAAATCCACCACCACTAAAGTAATCAGCCAAGCCATAATAGCTTAATTTTGCCTTTGCTCCTGCTTCGATATTTCCTGTGAGCAACATCGAAACCACATCAGTGCGATCATGCAAAGCATCTAGAATTTCAATTACCCCCTCCAGGACATATCCTTCTCGGCGGGGCAAACTCTGAGGCAAGTAGTTAACGTAGCCTTCCAGCAGTTGATCCACCAATTTCGGTTCTGGGGACAAACCGTACTGCTTTAGAATATTAGCGGCAATTATTGGGTCTGTCATTCCTGCAGTTTCTATATTTGTCAGTGAAACCGTTTCACCAATTACCTCACTAGCCGCCTCTTCTAGGGCAAATATCCCGGCTCGTTTTGTGGTTAATAAAGTGCTGTCGATGTCCCAAAATAAAACGGTAGTCAAGTCGCTTCGCTCCAATTCAAAATTAAAAATTATTAATTCAAAATGACAATAAGTGGGGGCTTGTACCCGCCACTTATTGAAGACCACTGATAGCGAGGGATTGCTCGCTATCAGTAGGGGCTTGTACCCAGAATTAAAAAATTGCCAAATTTCTGATTTTCTTTATTTTGAATTTTGAATTACCCAAAGGGGTCATTACACTTATATGGTACTATTAATTGAGGCAATAGTTGTTATTTAATTACCGTTATTATAACATTTATCAAATGTAACTCTTGCCTCTTGCCTCTTGCCTCTTGCCTTGGCTTGAGGGAGTATATTCACAACTTAACTAAAAATGCTACATTATAGTTTTATTAATCTCAAATGCTAAACTTTCAGCATCCAGCCCATGAGCACGAAGCACTTCCTGATTTTGACCGCATTTCGGAATATTAAATACTCCAAATTGCCTTACCTGTATTTGCCCAGACAATCCTAATTCTGCCAACCCACTTACAATCCGATCCCCCTGTCCTCCTATTACATAATGGTTATCCAGGGTAAACACCCAGGAGTAACCTTGGAGGATTTGTTCCAACC
>NZ_JAAHHE010001003.1:0-1023 GCF_010692525.1 Moorena sp. SIO3B2 | reverse complement strand
CTACCGAAAGTAATTCCCAGACTCAAACCACTACAGGTGCTGATGCGGTTGATGACGCGATCGCAAAGGGAATTGATTTAGATGGCTCGCCAATCCCCAAAGCTAAGTTAGACCTTTACAACCAAGTCATGGGGTTGGAAGCTCAACGGCAACGAAGCGGTGTCAGCAATACCATGAGATCCAGAATTGTGCGGATTGGAGCCAAGCATATCCCTCAAGCAGAGCTCAATCAAATGCTGCTCGATGCTGATTTTACCCCTCTTAAAGACAAAGAGATTGCTTTTTACTACGGGGGTAAGTAGGGAGTAGGGAATCGGGAATCGGGAATCGGGAGTCGGGAGTCGGGAGTCGGGATGCAGCGCTATTGCCTATTGCTAGCATGCCTATTGCCTATTGCCTTCAAAGGATATGCAATGTCGGTCAAACGTTGCTGAGAATTGCTATAAATATCAATAGGGTTGGCGAATTGTTACAGCTCTGAGCTAATTCACCAACCCTATTGTAAGTAACTTTAAACGTAAGTATTAAGCTATCAGCCCTTCCCTTAGGGGTCGAACAGGCTTCTAGCCTGTAAGGTAGCCATTAGCTGATCGCTGATCGCTTACCAGCCAACACCCTAAACTAAGTTAATACTTACCTGTTCCAAAACTGTAGAAATTGTTTGAATCAAAACTTGGGAATTCTCTGCCACAGTTGCAGTTATTTCCCTGGTCATGGGTAAGCTATCTACTACGATACCGGTACACAATAACATCATATAGAGAATTGAGTACTTAAACATAGACCGGGCAAGTTGATTGTCTTTAGGTTCCTTAAGCAGCAACCATGCTTTTTTGATAAAAATACTGCCCAAAAGAATAGCAACTATGCCATAAACCACTCCCGATTCTCCTAAAGGATAGATCAACAATAGGGAAGTGGGGACGACTAATAAGGTGTAATACCAGATTTGACGAACAGTAACCTCTTCACCGGCTACTACCGGTAACATGGGTATCCCAACTTTGGCGTAATCCTCGTGAA
>NZ_JAAHHE010001002.1:0-1027 GCF_010692525.1 Moorena sp. SIO3B2 | reverse complement strand
GACAAAATGCTCCCTTTGATAACGTGATTGAGGGTTTCAATGAAACCGCTGGTACTCCATCACTCTTCGCACGTCCTGGTTTTGGTCGAAATAATAATCCATTCCAGCCAGGTGTGACGGATGTCCAACGTCAAGATGATGGAAACGAGTTTGAGTTTTCGCTTCCTTCTCTATTCGAGTACCCTGATAAGTTTTTATTAACGTTGCAGGCTCAGATTACCAGCAGCAACGCCAAGATTCTGACCGACCCGACTCTAGTGATCCAAGAAGGGCAGGAAGCTAGTGTCAAGTTGGTTCAGGAGGTATTGACTAGTGTAACGACAGATATAGACTTAGACGGTGGTGTGGCCACTAGAACCATCACCCCGGTTATTGAAGAGGCTGGTTTAACCCTAACGGTGAATGTTGACAGAATTGACGATAATGGTTTTATCACTTTATCGACATCTCCTGTGATCACAGCTCCCTCGGGAACTCAAGAATTTAACAGTGATAATGCACAAAACGAAATCACATTCCTCAGTCGCCGAGAACTAAGCTCTGGACTAGTTCGTCTGCGGGATGGTCAGACGTTAATACTATCTGGCATTATTCAGGACACTGACCGCACAACGGTATCGAAGGTGCCAATTTTGGGTGATATTCCCTTACTAGGTGCTCTGTTCAGAAGCACCAATAAGCAGAATCAGCGTAGTGAAGTGATCATCCTGGTGACCCCTCAAATTATGGATGACACAGACCGCAATGGTGGGTATGGTTACAGTTACACCCCTGGACGGGATGCCCGTCAAATGCTAAACCGGGGAGGGTTTCAGTCTCCAGGTAATTAAGGTAAAGGTAAGGTAAACGTCAATCAACACTTATCCCCCCGAGCGAGGGATTTCTCGCTCGGGGGGAATTAACTTATGGATTTGACTACTCCCCCCTACTTTAGTGGTGGGAATAGTTAGGTTTTGAAACTTTTACGTGTTTATTTGTTTTTGGTTGACAATTTTATTGACTTGGTTTGATTTAATTTTTATAAATC
>NZ_JAAHHE010001001.1:0-1027 GCF_010692525.1 Moorena sp. SIO3B2 | reverse complement strand
GACAAAATGCTCCCTTTGATAACGTGATTGAGGGTTTCAATGAAACCGCTGGTACTCCATCACTCTTCGCACGTCCTGGTTTTGGTCGAAATAATAATCCATTCCAGCCAGGTGTGACGGATGTCCAGCGTCAAGATGATGGAAACGAGTTTGATTTTGCTCTTCCTTCTCTATTTGAGTTCCCTGATAAGTTCTTATTAACCTTGGAGGCTCAGATAGAGAGCAGCAACGCCAAGATTCTGACCGACCCGACTCTAGTGATCCAAGAAGGGCAGCAAGCTAGTGTCAAGTTGGTTCAGGAAGTACTGACTAGTGTGAGGACAGATATAGACTTAGATGGTGGTGTGGCCACTAGAACCATCACCCCGGTTATTGAAGAGGCTGGTTTAACGCTAAATGTGAATGTTGAGAGAATTGACGACAATGGTTTTATCACCTTATCTACAGCTCCCATAATCACAGCTCCTTCGGGAACTCAAGTGTTTGAGAGTGATAATGCAGAAAATACAATCACATTCCTCAGTCGCCGAGAACTGAGCTCTGGGCTAGTTCGTCTGCGGGATGGTCAGACGTTAATTCTATCTGGCATTATTCAGGACAATGACCGCACAACCATAACGAAAGTGCCAGTTTTGGGTGATATTCCCTTACTTGGTGCTCTGTTCAGAAGTACCGAGAAGGTCAATGAACGCCGTGAAGTGATTATCCTGCTGACCCCTCAAATTATGGATGATACAGACCGCAATGGTGGGTATGGTTACAGCTACACTCCTGGACGGGATGCCCGTCAAATGTTAAACCGGGGAGGATTTCAGTCTCCAGGTAATTAAGGTAAAGGTAAGGTAAACGTCAATCAACACTTATCTCCCCGAGCGAGGGATTGCTCGCTCGGGGGTAATCAACTTATGGATTTGACTACTCCCCCCTACTTTAGTGGTGGGAATAGTTAGGTTTTGAAACTTTTACGTGTTTATTTGTTTTTGGTTGACAATTTTATTGACTTGGTTTGATTTAATTTTTATAAATC
>NZ_JAAHHE010001000.1:0-1029 GCF_010692525.1 Moorena sp. SIO3B2 | reverse complement strand
CTATAGAATTAGTTTTGAGCCTTAGTGTTTTTAATAATTGCATGAATAATAGAAATTAATTCGTTGGATTCATTGAGTAAAGACAGCAATCTTGGTTCTAGGTTTTTCTCGGTGGCGATTAAGATTTTCAACCAATAATTGGTCTCTCTAGCTTCCTTGAGGGATATACTCATTTTATGAATAAAGTCTCGTTTACTTTCTGCATTTTGTGCTTCCTCAACATTTGCTCCAATACTTGTTCCAGAGCGGATTAATTGTTTGCTTAAATCATATCCAGTTCCACCATTTTGTCTCAGAAATTTACAGAGATTGACTATTCTTACGCTAAACTTTAGCGTTCTTTCTTGTATATCTTTTTTTGTCATTCTTGAGGAGCAGATCTAATTTAAGAATTTACTTTTAGTTTACTTTATCAATAAATGTATAAATATAAAAATGAATAATTTAGAATTTAGAATTAAGAATTAAGAATGAAGAATTTAGAATGAATTTTTAGTTTTGTAGGGTGGGCAAGGGGAAATAAATTGGTTAGAGCCCTTAAGTTGACCAATCCCCTTGCCCACCAGGATTAACTAATGAAGAATTTAGAATGAAGAATGAATAATTTAGTTTTGTAGTTTTGTAGGGTGGGCAAGGGGAAATAAATTGCTTGGATCCCTTAAGTTGACCAATTACCTTGCCCACCAGGATTAACTAATGAAGAATTTAGAATGAAGAATGAAGAATTTAGAATGAATTTTTAGCCTTAGCTAGTTTTGTAGGGTGGGCAAGGGGAAATAAATTGCTTGGATCCCTTAAGTTGACCAATTACCTTGCCCACCCTACAGGATCTGACTTTTTGGTGGGCAAAATTCCTAGAGTTTTCCCTACAGCTGATCTGTGCTCACCTTTTGCCCACCCTACAGATCTGACTTTTTGGTGGGCAAAATTCCTAGAGTTTTCCCTACAGCTGATCTGTGCTCACCTTTTGCCCACCCTACAGGATCTAAATTCTAAATTCTAAATTCTAAATTCTAAATTCTTCATTCT
>NZ_JAAHHE010000100.1:0-22114 GCF_010692525.1 Moorena sp. SIO3B2 | reverse complement strand
TTTGTGCTTCTATTCCCAAATAGTGCAGCCCTAAGTCACTAAGTTTATGGCTAGTTTCAGGATTAAGTACATAACTTGCTAGCATGGTATCGAATACAACTCCTGCTAGCTGAATCCCGTTACAACGTAAGACTAGTCGGTCGAATTTACTATTTTGTAATACTTTGGGATAATCTGAGCTTTCTAAAATTGGACGTAGGGATTCTAAGACTATATCCTTATCTAAATTAGTCCCATCTTTATGACCGATAGGAATATAAGCAACATCAGTAAGTTCTTTTCCCCAACAACAGCCAATCCCCACCAACTGAGCATCTCGTGGTTCCAAATCACTGGTTTCTGTATCCCAAGCCACAGGATTTCCAGCATCGGTATAGTATTTCAGCTGTTCAACTAATTGATTGAGCTTGTCTACAGTATCGATAATTTGTGGTTGAATCGAACCAGTATTAGACCCTTGCTCTTGAAACTCTTCCGTTTCCGCTACACTGAAAAAGGAAATATCATCATCTTCCTGAGTATCAGTATCACTATCAGTATTTGAAACAGTATCACTAACAGTATCATTTGGGGCACTAGTTTCGATATCCTCTAGCACTACGCCACCAAAACGCTGCTGAAGTTTATCTATTTGACTGATAAATGACTTTAATTCTAATCGCTCCAATAGCGGTTTGAGCACTTGAGGATCGAATCCTTGGAGCTGACATTGGTCTAAATCAATATCGATAGGAGTATCAAATCGTAATTGAGCCAAATAGCGAGCATGTTCCGCATCTGACTTACCTACTTCTAGCTTTTTCTTAACGGCACCCTTAATAGTATCAAGGGAAGCATAAATATTATCCAGGTTTTGGTATTCTTTGAGTAACTTAACTGCAGTCTTTGCTCCGATGCCCTTAACTCCAGGAATATTATCGGATGGATCCCCACAGAGGGCTTTATAATCCACGACTTGAGAAGGTAATACTCCCAATTTTGCTTCTACTTCCTCTAAGCCATATTCCGTTGGGCCAACTGTAGCACTCCCCCTAGAAAACGGACCACTGAGATATAAAACGGTAATTCCTTTGTCTGGAGCAACTAGTTGAAATAAATCGCGATCGCCAGATACAACTTTGACACGATAGCCTTGATCAATAGCTTGGTGAGCTAAGGTTGCCAATACATCATCAGCTTCATAACCAGGAGAAGTTATTACTGGGATTCTTAACCCTTGTAGTAACTGCTGGAGATTCTTGACATCTGGTAAGAAATCTTCTGGTGTTTCGGTGCGATTGGCTTTATAAGTAGCATCGGCTTGTTGGCGAAAGGTGGCTTCTTTGGTATCGAAAGCAATTGCGATCGCATTCGGGTTTTCTGACTCCATTACCTCTAGCAAAGATTTAATGAAGCCAAAACAGACACTGGTCGGAATTCCAGTTTTAGTCCGTAATCCACCCTGACGACTTTTGGCAAAAGCAAAATAGGAGCGAAAAGCCAGAGAATGACCATCAATTAAAATCAGTAGCGGGGATGCTGCCATTGGCGAATCATCAGGGATCGGGGGAGAGTTGTCAGAAGAAGTAGATTTGGGCATATCCCTATTTTAGCGATATTGTAGCGATGGCTTGTTTGTTGACAGCCAGGGAATTCCGGATTAACTGAGGCTTAGCAGGTAAGTAACTAAGGATGAATCATTAACTGTCTAGGGTATAGGTTAACTGGCTAATGGGATCTCAACTATAGTTAATTAACTACTATTCCGTTAGGGTGCTGGTTGTCTGATCGACTTTGCGATGAAGCGATCGCGCCCCGCGTGGCCTACGGCCAATCGCATCGAAGCCACTCACTGAACTCGGGAATTTACCATATAGTCAACTAACTACTATTCCGTTCGGGTGCTGGTTGTCTGATCGGCGTTGCGATGAAGCGAACGCGCCCCGCGTGGCCTACGGCCTCAGCTTCCGCGCTTATGCGATCGCATGGAATAGCCATGTGTTGATCACAGCTTACTCACTAACTCTACCGGGAAGGTGTGTTATTAACGAAACCTGAGCAGTGTTTTGCTCACAGCTTACTCAGTAACTCTACCGGTAAGGTGCGTTATTAAAGAATCCTAGCAATTCAGCACCTTTGTGGTGTGTCTATTTTTGCGTAAGTCCTGTTGATGATGAAGGCATCAACTTTTGTTTTATGGAGTATAAGAAACAACTATACCGAATTGGACAGCATCAATCCTAGCCAGGAAACTTCCTAGAAATAGTCTACGATTGTTTCTAACGTCATGCAAAATCAAAATATGGCAATTTTGTCAAATACTTGTTACGATTCTTCATTAAAGGTCAGATAGGTTAACGGTTGATACATTTACCGATACCTAGGGTGACCATGACTAGGGCTGCTCTAGCCAGCCAAAACCCATGATTAGTTTTTAAGGAGCTCAACTATGTCTAAACCTGTAGAACTTTCCCTGGAACAAAAATTTAACCTGCGGTCCTTTGAATCTCAGGTCCAGAAAATGAGCCGTGAGCAAGCTCAGGAATTCCTAATCAAACTCTATGAGCAAATGATGATGCGTGAAACAATGTACAAAGAAGTCCTAAAACACGAGTGGGGATTATAGCTAAAGCCCTAGTCTGATTGTTATTGGCCTTAATTGAGCCGCGACCTCCTTCTCTTGCTCAATTCCGTAGGTAGGAAAGGAGCTGGGGATGCTGGGGCGTCAACTCGAATTATATTAAGATTTAATTAAAATTAAAATTGATTGATTCAACTTATTGTTAACTAATATCATCAGCGTAAGTATTATCACCGTAGGCTTGCTTAAAGGGAAGTCTTCAGCCTTCAGCGTTCAGCCGTCAGTAGACGTAACAGATATTAAACGAATGCTTACCTGTTTTATTCACAAGGTGTTCGCGTAGCGTGCGCGTAGCGCTAATCGCTGTTCGCTGATATCTGATAGCTTACGGATTGGCAATACCCCAATTCACTCTAGGGCAGCCAGGATGAATAGTTGATAAATTTATATAAAATAATCCCAAACTATCTAAAACTATCTAAAGTAATTGTAAATTGTTCTAGTCTGAAAGAAACTCTAAGAAAAAGCGATCCTCCCTGCATATGTTTCAGCATTGCCTAGTCTGCACCGACTTCTCCGACGGTTTATATCGGCTAGTAGATTTTGTCCCCAGTTTAGCGGCTGGTGGGCTCAAGAAAATCATCTTCTGCAACTTTGTTCCGCTTTGGGAAGAGGGAGAAATACCTCGTATTGATGAAGAAGGAATAGAACAAGCTCGCCGCCGCTTTGAAGAGGGTTTGACCAATATACCTGAAGGGGTAGAGGTTCACATCGAAGTGACCTCAGGTCGTCCTAGTGACAGTATTCCTAAAATCGCCAAACGTTACGATGCTGATGTCATCCTGATTGGCACGCCAGTGCGCAGCTTATTACAAGAAAAGCTTTTCGGTAGCACTACAGCAACCTTGACCAAGGAATGTAGTACACCATTGCTAATGCTGCGACCACAACTGATTTCAGCTTACACCTGCGAAGAACTCGATCTACGCTGCAAACATCTATTCCGGTATTTACTAATTCCCTATGACGGCACTACAGCCTCGAACTATACCGTCGAAAGGGTCAAAGAGTATGCTAAACAAGCACCAGATAACTCAATCAAGCAGTGTATGCTGTTGTGGGTAGTCAGCGAAGGGGGGCGCAGAGAATTATCCAAGGACCCTCAGTTACAAAAAGCTCAAGACAAGCTAGAACCAGTAAAAGCAGAGTTAGAAGAGCTGGGCTTACAGGTCAATACGGACGTGCGAGTGGGCAATCCCCGTGAAGAGATTTTAGACACAGCCTTAGAATTTGATATTACTGCGATCGCAATCTCTTCCGATCACAAAGGAAAATTCTTAGATTGGTCAGTGCGTAGCTTAGCCGGTGATTTAATGCGCAGCAGCTGGCACCCTGTTCTCTTCTTTCCACCACAAAGCTAGGATCGAGAGTATAGGGTTTTATGCAGAGTTCTAATAAAATAAAGCCGTTCCACTTTGATAGTGAATAATAAATCCAACATATGATCAGAAAGATTAGTGGTTGGCGAAGATTACTAGTGGTGTGCATCTCTGTGGCGCTAGCTTTTACAGCTTTTCCTGCGCCATCTTATGCTACTAGTCCTGCGATCGCTCAATTTACCCCATCATCTCGTTTAGAAAACATCTCATTTGAGAACCAGGTAAAATTTCAACTTGCTGCGGCTACAGACAATTGCCGCAAAGTGGTGACTAGAGGCAGTGATCTCAATGTCCGCAGTGGACCCGGTAGCAATTACCGGATTATCGGTTTTGTCAAAAACGGGTCTGAGGTTACCCTTGAGCAAATAGTAAACCAAGACTGGGCAAAAATTTCTTCTCCCTTGTCAGGTTATATTTCTCAGCGGTATCTCCAATCCTGTCCACCACCACCTAAACAGGAATGTCGCATAGTTTCGACCAATACTGGCAGGGGTCTGAATGTACGTCAGAGTCCTGGTGGTAAGATTATTGGTGACTTGGACAATGGCGCTAAAGTCACTATCGTCAATACCATTACTGATGGTTGGGTACAGGTTGTCTCTCCCCTAAAAGGTTATGTTTCCGACCGGTATCTTAAACCCTGTCCACCTCCTCCTCCGAAAGAAGAATGTCGTCTAGTTTCGACTAAGGGTAACCCGCTCAATGTGCGTGCGACCCCCGGTGGTACCATTGTCGGTGTTGTAGAAAATGGTACTAAGGTCACTATCAAGGGTACTAGTACTGATGGTTGGGTACCGATTGTTTCGCCCCAGAAAGGTTATGTGTCTGAGGCATATCTTCAACCCTGTCCCACCGTCAAAGAACAGTGTGGTACAGTTACCACTCGTGGTAGTGATCTGATCGTGCGTTCAACCCCTGGTGGTCCCAGTATCGGTACATTAAAAAATGGTACTGAGGTCAAGATTGAGAGTATAGGTGCCGATGGCTGGCTGAAGATTTCAGAACCCATAATCGGTTATGTGTCTGGCCAGTTTGTTACGATAAAACCTTGTCCAACACCACCACCATCTGAAGAGAATTGTCGGCAAGTTTCAGCACCACAGGGTTTAAATGTCCGCAAAGCACCGTCAAATGATGGCGAGATTATTGGAATTCTCGCTGATGGTTCTAAGGTAACGATTGTTAATCGTGGAAATAATGGCTGGGTTCCTATTTCTGCGCCCTTACAAGGTTACGTTACTGGCAAGTATCTGATCTATTGTCCTGAGTCTAAGCCAGAAGAGGAGTCAGAACCAGTGGGTTAACGCTGAGATCTGGCTGAGATCTGGCAGCATTGTCGATCTAGCGATGCAGCTAAGATTGTAGGGTGCGTTAATAACGCACCCTACTGCTGATCTGTAAGTATCGAGCATGCACGTTGTTATAAGCTATAATTCTTTAACCATTCAGCTATCAGCTATCAGCTCTCAGCTATCAGCTCTCAGCTTTGGAATCAAACAAGTAAGCATTGCTTTAATCTCTGTTAAGTCAGCTGACGGCAGCTCAAGTAGCTTGGCCATTCCCCTAGCCTGGCCAACGGCTGACCGCTGACTGCTGAATGCTTACATAATTTTAAGTCCACTTCCGGAAAAATGTATTGTCTTTCCAAGCAGAAGCTGTCCGTGCTTCAATAGCAGTCATTTGTTCTGAACTCAACGATTGAAATGCTTGGGCTACTTTAAAATTTGATTCTAATTGCTTGACGGATTCGGCAGCAATAATACAACAATGTACTCCCTCCAGAGACAAAACATAACCCATAGCTTGATCCATTCCATCTAAGACACCATTTTTGAATAACCTGCCATAAGCCGGAACTTTCATAGCAACGACTCCTACATTTTTCTCTCGCGCCACTGGTAAAACAGTTTTGGCAAAAGGACGAGGATGATGAACATCTGCCGCATTGAGAGAAATTAAGGTGGTATCAAAGGGATAGCGCCGCAACCCTTCTGCAATCACATCCGGTTCGTGATGTCCGGTAATACCTAAATATTTTACAATTCCTTGTTCTTTTGCTTCTTCAAAGGCTTTGATAGCGCCATTGGGACTAAAAATCTGATCTAACGTTTCGTGAAAAGAAACATGATGTAATTGCCATAAATCGATAGAATCAGTTTGAAGGCGTTTAAGCGATCGCTCTAACTCTCGCCAAGCCCCATCTCGATCTCGTTGTGCTGTTTTTGTTGCTAAAAATAGATTAGAGCGATAAGCGGGTAATACCTTACCCATATATTCTTCGCTGGGGCCATAACTAGCCGCCGTATCAAAATAACGAATTCCAAACTGTAACGCCGCTTCAATTTGGGCGACGGCATCAGCTTCTCGATTCATCTTCGACAAAGGCGTTTTTCCTGCACCTCCCAATCCAAAGATTGGAACTTTCACCCCCGTTTTACCTAACACTCGTTCTGGCATTGTAGCTGCTGTTGGCAGTTGAATAGCTGCTGTTGCTGACAGTTGAGACTGCTGTTGATGCCATGCTGCACTTCCAACAATACCACCCGCAGCAGCAACACTGGTCACGATCAACTGACGTCGAGTTGTTTTACGTGTCATCGCTCGCCTATTTTACAGTAGGTTTGCCCGTATTTTAGCCTGGTTTCTGCAACCTAAGCATATGCGCTACGCGCACGCTACGCAAACAGCTGACAAAGTACTTGTCGCCAAGATTGCTAACTTTATCTATTCCAATGGTGGAAACATTATCTACGCCGATAAACATACAGGTTTGGCAACTGGAATTAAATCAGGAAAAAAAACTTAAACTCTTATCCCTGTATTGATGCAGCCCTTCCCTATCAGCAACTGTATCGCTTTATGATAACACTAAAAACTCCTCAGATATCTTGACACTGTTCCCTATTCCCTATTCCCTGTTCCCTTTTGATATCAATCTTATGTTTACCTATCACATAAAAATACTATATATAGCAGTCGCCAGGGCAGTTAGGACATGACAAAAGTCTCAAAGCTAAGTATAGCAATAGTTTTACTTCTGACTTCTGACTTCTGACTTCTGACTTCTGCTATATTCATAGTAGCTGAGGAAATTTTAGATGGACTTTACCTTAGGGCGTCAAGGGTTTTACACAGAAATAAATCAGCCAGATGACCAAATTCATTTGGCAAGAGCAGCGCTTTACATAGCTGAGGAAGAATACCCGGATCTGGCTATTGATGATTACTTGAATGCCTTAGATGTGATGGCATCTGAAGTAGAGGAGCGTTTGCCTGAGCAACGCTATCCCCTGCGAGTGATTAAAACTCTTAATCAGTATTTCTATGATGACCTAGGATATTCGGGCAATAGCAGTGATTACTACGATCCCCGTAATAGTTTCCTAAATCAGGTCATGGATCGGCGCACAGGTATTCCGATTAGCCTTTCGGTGGTGTACCTGGAAGTCGCTCGACGCCTTGATTTTCCCATGGTTGGTATTGGGATGCCAGGGCATTTCCTAATTCGCCCAGAGTTTGAGCAGGTGGGGATCTTTGTAGATGCTTTCGATGGTGGTGAGATTTTATTTGAACAAGATTGCGAGGAACGACTAACCCAAATTTATGGTCATCCGGTAACCCTACAACCAAGTTTCCTAGCACCGGTGAGTAATCGGCAGCTGTTAGCAAGGATGCTCATGAATCTTAAATTGATTTATCTCAATGGCCAAGACTTACCTAGAGCGCTAGCCGCAGTTGAGCGCATGTTGTTGCTGTTTCCTAATGCACCGGTACAACTGCGGGATCGGGGGCTGATTTACTCCCAGTTGGGATATTTATCAGAAGCATGCCAGGATTTGGAACATTATTTGGAAATCCTGCCCCAAGCTGAGGATGCTGATATCATTCGTCGGTTACTTCAACAGATCGGAAATCTGTAGAGGCTTCTATGCATATGTTTACCTAATCCCTAATCCCTAATCCCTAATGACTACACTCACGTCGGTAAATCTCCTCTGCTACTAACTTAAGGCGTCTGAGTTGGGCTTTCATATCATTCTGAGTCCATTGGGCAGCAAAGCTGTTGAATCCCCAGCTAACGATGGGGTTGGGAATTTCAAATTCAAAACGGTTGACCAAACGGGTGCCTTGTTCAGCTGGCTGACACTCCCAGCGGTCTCGTCCTTTGAAAAAACCCTGGAACTGCCAAACCACTAACCCTGGCTTGCGGTCAATAACCACACTCTTGAGAGTGGGCTGCAACCAGGGAATGTTAATAATAAACCGCGAGCGACTCCCGACATCAGTACTCCACTGCCCCACTGATTCACAACGCAAAATCGGGTTGAGCCAGCGATGCATTAAGCTCTGGTCAGTGATACAGCGCTCGACAATGGTGGCGCTGGCATTAATTTTAATGGATTGTTCAAAAATTTGGGCGTTTTGCATGTAAAATTTCCACATTATCGAAGAGGGGAGTTTGAGGGGAAAATTCATCCGAGACCTAAGAGGACGGGGTATTCTTTTCCCCTCAATGGCGTTAATAAGCGAAAAAACTGGGTATCGATCCTACCCGGCTACCCCCGGAACGTTCGCGCAGCGTGGCCTACGGCCAGGGAAAGTTACGCCCATGGAGTTAACAGCCACTTAGTTGGTTGTGCCTGGGAATCCCCATCCTATACCGGTTGGGGAGGTTCAATGAACTATCTTGATTACCGTGGCAGCTAGCCACACTACCAGACCACTAGAGTTGTGAGGAGGAAAAATTAATCAAGACTTGATTTTTGTACATCAATTCGCTCTAAATATAAGGGTTACGTCTTGAGTGACTGACAAACCTACCAAGAAATCTTTCAGCTCCCGAGTGTCCGACGTCACATCGGGGCAAATGCCGATTCAACACTCAATCAAGTTACCCAGCTAACCAGCGGGGGTAAGACCCCCTAAGCCAAGCAGTTGACTCCTGTCGGCAACTATGGGTAAATTCTATCAGCACTCCTGGGTCAAGATTTGTCAGTTAGGCAAGATTAAGCCACATCTGTGGAAAATTTGAGGAGTAAAACGTTCTCCATGAACATCTCAACCTTTACTTTTAAATCTTCTTGTCGTACCTTCTGCTCAAGGTTATTTTCAGTCAGCACCCTCCTCTGAAGAGACCAGGCGTAGATAGCCTCCCTTCAGGTAGCTGACCAGCCTAAGACCTTGACCCAAGGGGTTGCCCTTAAGGTAAAGGATCTACGTTGTTGGCAAGTGTTAAAGTTCCTACCTTGGGGTACTTTGCCCGCTCCAAGCTCTAGAACCGAGTCGTTAAACAATTAGACGAGGGCTAAGACAGTGCGGTTCGGAAAGTACCGACCAACAACGTTGGCGAGGCAAACGTTACCTTGTGCAGAATCGGCGATTCCGGCTTTAACTGGAAAGCACAACAACTGCACCTCTTGTTGTCCAGCTCTTTTTGGGACGGCAGTCTATACCGCAGCGTCTCGGTTCCTCTGGGGTCACCAGACGCGCAGCTTCCCCGCTGCTCAACTTATCTAGTTGAGACGATAATACCGTGCTCCTCACCAGACCACAGTAGTCACAAGGAACTTAAAAAACTTAGGGTTGCCTGTGACATTGGACAATTTAAGTAAGAACAAAGACTATGAATGGAACTTGGGAAGGTATCTTCCAAATTGTAGGAGTGGGTGTGCAGCCATCGGCACACCTGGTTTTAGCCCAGACAGGAGTTCCCGCATTAGACCAAGTTTTGGCAGATGGGGGAACCACCTTACTGAATGTGGTTAAATCGATCGCAATCTTAGTCATTGGTCTTATCCTTGCTAAGATTGCTGCTGGTATTACCAAAGCAGTACTGAATCGCACCAATATTGACAACAACATTGCTCAGTGGGCTACTGGCGGTCAGCCAGGAAGCGAGCCTCCTCCCATTGAGCAATGGTTATCCGGGGCAGTTTTCTGGATTATCATCGTTTTCACGGTAGTGGCGGTTCTAGAAACCCTCAAGCTAGATACGGTTTCCGGACCCCTGAATAGTTTTCTAGACACCATCCTCGGCTTCCTCCCCAGTGTCTTTGGTGCGGCGATTCTATTGGGCATTGCCTGGTTAATCGGAACTATCGTCAAGATGATAGTAGTCAGGACCCTCAATGCATTGAATCTCGATCAGCGCTTGGGTGAGCAAGTCGGCGATGGTGGTACTAGTCAGTTCTCTCTGGCTCAAACCATTGGCAATGCCCTTTACTACTTAATCTTCTTACTGTTTCTGCCATCGGTCTTAGAGACCCTAGGCTTACAGGGAACTCTCGATCCAGTACTAACTATGCTGGGTGAGATTTGGGGGATTGTGCCCAATATTGGCGCAGCCATAGCAATTGGTGCTATTGGTTGGTTTATTGCTCAACTTGTGCAACGTCTTGTCACTAGTTTCTTGACAGCAGCAGGTACAAATCAGATCGG
Organism: Moorena sp. SIO3B2; assembly: GCF_010692525.1. Classification (NCBI taxonomy): domain Bacteria; kingdom Bacillati; phylum Cyanobacteriota; class Cyanophyceae; order Coleofasciculales; family Coleofasciculaceae; genus Moorena; species Moorena sp. SIO3B2. The sequence goes on along the minus strand of NZ_JAAHHE010000100.1, from coordinate 11,677 downwards.
GGAGCGGTTTGGACTAAGTAGCTCTGGTGGTCGCTCCCTAGCGGGGATTATCGGTACGATTGTCTATGTCCTGATTTTGATTCCCGTTGCTACCGCTGCCCTTAATGCCTTGCAGATCCAGGCCATCTCTGGCCCTTCGATCGCAATGTTAAGCCAGGTTACTAATACCATCCCCAAACTATTTGCTGCGGCTGGTATTCTGGCAGTTTTCTACGTAATCGGACAGTTTGTTAATGATCTGCTCACCAACGTCCTGACAGACCTTGGCTTCAACAATTTATTTAATTGGCTAGGTTTTTCCGCCAGCGCTCCTAGCACCACTGATGAAACAACTGATGAAATAGCAGAATCAGACACACCACAGAACCCACTTACCAGTCGCACCCCTTCTGAGCTAGCGGGACTGCTTGTACTGATTGGTATCATGATCGCTGGTATTGTGGCAGCAACGGATGTGTTACAGATTCCCGCCTTAACTGACATTGTCGGTGGGGTTGGTTTCATTGGTGCTCGGGTGCTGTCCGGGTTAGTAGTCCTTGCTATCGGTCTATTCCTAGCCAATTTTGCTTTCAACTTGATTACTGGCTCCGGCGCTCGCCAATCAAATATCCTGGCACAAGTAGCTAGGATTGCGATTATTGCCTTTTCTTTAGCCCTAGGTCTACAACAAATGGGCATTGCCCCTGATATTGTGAACTTAGCCTTTGGTTTGCTCTTAGGTGCAATCGCGGTTGCGATCGCATTAGCCTTCGGTCTCGGAGGTCGCGATGTTGCTGGTGAGCAAGTTAGAGAATGGCTAGATTCTTTCAAAAAGTAACTCGAAGTTATTCGCGTAGCGTGGCCTAAAGGCCAAGGTTGTTCGCCCTTTTTGAATTAAGAATTAAGAATGTAGAATGTAGAATTAAGAATTCTACATTCTACATTCTACATTCTACATTCTTACAAACAACTTTCAACCTTCAACTTTCGATAATCTTGCCCTCAATTCTCCTTTAATGCGATGGAGAATTGAGGTTTCGTCTAAAGAGGAGAGAATTCGTCTAACAACGGCTTTTGGTCCATCTTCTCCCCAGGATGCTCCATTGGCTAAATAGGTTTTGGTAATTTGTCCAATACCATAGCCAGAAACTCCAGCAACACTAGCTTGGGTGATGGCAACGGACATATATGGCGCTAGGGAAACCCCACCAGTGACAGGAGCAGAAATGCCTAAAATACTTTTTAAGCTACTCAGTCCCAAGTTAGCCAAGAGTTCACTAGCACCAATACCTCCCATACTCATAGCGATTTTTTGTAATAATTGAACAGCTCCCTGCTCAGTCATAGCAATACCATAGAGACGGGATAAAGTAAGAATCATTACCACATCAACTACAGTAGCGGTGAGGATATCCACAACAGTAACTGGATTGAGAGCAATCACAAATGCTTTAGTTATCACTGCTTTCCAGATAATTTGATTGGCACTGTCATCCCGAATCTTCATTTTTCGGTTGACCAAGTTTTCATTCAACTCATCCGCGTAAAGCATGGTGTTAAGAGCAACAAGGGATTTACCTTCCCGATGTAAAATCTCCAGAATTTTTAGTTTCAAATCTTCAATCTGGGGTTTCCCTCGGCGGCGCTTGACCTGAATGTTGCCATTAGGCGATCGCACTGCTACAGATACCAAAGGTGAAGCAGCAACCATCACAATTTCTGCTGGTGAAAGCAACTGCTTGACCCGTTCATCCCGAATTTTTCTGTAAATTGCCATGCGATCAGCATCGGGATATTGGTCAATCTTGTTCAACACCAGTAACATCGGTTTCCCACTAGCTCTTAACTGAGATAGAGCTTGGTACTCTACCTTAGTCATATCACCAGCAATAATAAACAGCAGTAAATCTGCCTGTTTAGCCACCTCTAGAGCTAAGGCTTCCCGAGTTTCCCCATCTACTTCATCAATCCCTGGGGTATCGATTAGCTGAATTTGGGAATTACCAATACTGGGTAGGGCAACCTGTAGAATATCCTGTTGGCTATGATTTGGACTAGGGGTTTCTTGACTAGAGGTTTGACTAGGGCTTTGATTATGGCTTTGATTATGGGGCTGCCAATGGGCAGTTTGAGCATTCTGAGTCACCCCATGTAGGGCACCAGTTTCAAATACAGGTTGACCGACTAAGGCATTGAGTACAGAGGATTTCCCTCGTCCCACCATGCCAAAGGCCGCAATTTGGATACAGGTATTTTCCAGCTTCTCAAGCAGATTGCCTAAGTCTTGGATTTGAGCATCTAAACCAGCTTTTTCTCTACGGGATAAGTCAAGATTAGCGACTAGATCCCTGAGGGAGTCTTGTGCCTGTTTGTAGTTCAGTTCTGCCTGGATTTGCTCAAAACCTGAAATTGCGCTATCTAAATCCTGATCAAAATCTAGAGAGTTAACAGAGTCAGACTCAGGCCAGAATTCGGTCAAAACGGCACCTCCTGGTTAGGACACTTCTGCTTTCGATCCTAGAGCATCAGTTCAGGAATCACTTTTGAGAAGAGGGCGAATATAGAAATAGATGCGTAAGCATTCAGCTATCAGCCGTCAGCCGTCAGCTTTTGAATAAAAGAAGTAAGCATTCGAATAATGCTGAGTTAGGTTCCAGCCTCGAAGCCTGTGGCACAAACTATTTGCCTGTGCCACAAAGCACCTCAAGTAGCGTGCGTGGCCTACGGCCAATGGCTGATAGCTGTTCGCGCAGCGTGCGCGTAGCGCTTAAGCTGACGGCTGAATGCTTACATAGATGCTTCACAGCTGACATGGGTTACAGCCATTATTCATCCCTGGTAACTTCCTGATTCCAACCCACAGCTGTCGAAGAGTTAATCATTGCCTTACACCATTGATTCGATGCAAACCATAGGAGAGATATGAGATGATCAGCCAATTCTTAAGTGTTAGTCTAACCTTGCCGATGCTACTGAACTTAGGTCAGAGTCTCACGGATACCCAAATCGTAAATTATGGTAAAGTTAATGATCATACACCAACATGGACTAATTTTGAGGGTAAACTCAATAGTCAAAACCCACCGTCGTTATCCTTGGCCAGCCGGGATGAAGCAAAAGACCAAGAGCAAAAGTGTGAGTGGCTAGACATATGTTCAGAATTGACGGGGGCATCTTTATTGGTTAGCAAAACGCTTTTATAAAAGGTAAGTTAGGTGCTAAAAAAACGTGGGAATTAGCATTGTCCTGCGACTAAATCAGGAAGGAAAATTACGCTATAATGGTACTAGATCTGCCAAGATTCTACAAAGCTTGTAATCCCAGCAAGCCCCTGAGTATGGGAGATGTCAATGATAGAAAATACTATATTGATTTTTCCCCAGTCAGAGGAAATAAAATTATTGAATCCCTCAAGCGAACCATCACCTTAATTTCTCCAGATGAGCCGACTTGTCAGCTATTTACAGGGCATATTGGCTGTGGTAAATCCACAGAATTACTTAGACTAAAAGCTGAATTAGAGCAACAAAAATTTCATGTGGTTTATTTTGAGTCGTCTCAAGATTTAGACATGGCTGATGTTGATCTAAGCGATATTTTGCTGAGTATAGCTGGTCAAGTCAGTGAAAGTCTGGAGAAAATTAAAATTAATATAAAACCAGGCTATTTTGTCAATCTTTTTACAGAAATTACCGATTTTTTGCGCACACCAATTGAATTAGGTGCTGAAGCAGAATTGTCGGTAGGCATTGGCAAAATAACGGCTAAAACTAAGGAAAGTCCTAAACTGCGGCGTCGATTACGGGAATATCTCGAACCTCGCACTAGTGGCATCTTAGACTCGATTAATGAAGAACTACTAAAACCTGCTACCACTACCCTGAAGAAAAAGGGTAAGGCGGGACTAGTGGTGATTGTGGATAATCTGGACCGGGTGGATATTCGCCCTTTACCCTCTGGGCGTACGCAACCAGAATACTTATTCATTGACCGGGGTGAACAGTTACGCCGACTCAATTGCCATATTGTGTACACAATTCCCTTGGCGTTAACTTTCTCCAATGAGTGCGAAACCCTGAAGAATCGCTTAGGTGGTGGACTTACTCCTAAAATATTACCGATGGTGCCAGTTAAACTGCGCACAGGTAAGGAGTTTCCCGATGGCATGGCTTTGCTACGAGAAATGGTACTGGTTAGAGCTTTCCCCAATCAAACTACTGAGGAACAATTTGCTTTGCTCCCGGAAGTATTTGATAATATAGAAACCTTAAACCGCTTGTGCCGAATTAGTGGTGGTCATGTGCGCAACTTGCTAGGATTATTGTTTGATTGTCTTAGGCAAGAAAACCCACCGATTCCCAGTGAGTGTTTAGAAAATGTGATTCTCGAACGTCGCGATTATCTGATCTCATCAATTACTGATGAGGAGTGGGAATTGCTGTTTCAGGTGGTGCAACAGCAAAAAGTCAGGGGTGATACGGAATACCAAACTCTATTGCGCAGTATGTTTGTCTTTGAATACCGCGATCGCGATGGAAATTGGTTTGGTATAAATCCAGCATTAGAAGAGGCACCGCAGTTTAAGTCATGGTTGAAACAAAATCACCAGCAGACGCTGCCCAATACAACGATAGTACATTAAAGGCTCTCTCTAGAGCGATCGCATTTTCACAAGGGGAATTTTCTCTTGTGATCGTGCGATGTAACTACCAGGGTTTGCAACAACAGATGCTGCAACGCCTCAAAGCACTGTGTCAGCCGCAATACCAGATTACAGAGTTTATCATACCGCCATCAGCTACCACCCTTTATACCACCATCCAAAACTACGAACACAGGGAATTGGGGCGTGGACAGGACAAGGGGATAGACAGATGCGGGAACAGGCAGAGTTCTAGTCCCATTGACTCTTCATCCCTTGACCCTCTTACCTCCTCACCCCCTCATTCCGCATTACTGATTGTTGGTTTAGAGTCAGTGGTTGCCCTTGAGGAATTACTGACCTCTACTAATCAAGTCCGGGATGAGTTTCGTAAACGCCTAACCTTTCCTCTAATATTGTGGGTTAATGACCAAGTACTGCAAAAACTGATCCGGTTGGCACCAGATTTTGCCAGTTGGGCAGCCACTCCCCTCAAGTTTGAACTGACCACCACAGAGTTAGTCAATTTTCTCGGACAAAAGGCTCAAATGGTATTTGCCTGTCTATTGAACTCTGGAAAGCCTTCCCCCTCAACCACGCCACAAATCCCAAATCCTAACCTACCCTACTCGAACGCCAAAGGCGAACAACCTCCCAACCTCCAACCAACCAACCAACCTTGGCCAAAAGGCCACGCTACGCGAACAACCAACCTTGGCCAAAAGGCCACGCTACGCGAACAACATTCCAACCTTGGCCAAAAGGCCACGCTACGCGAACAACATTCCAACCTTGGCCAAAAGGCCACGCTACGCGAACAACATTCCAACCTTGGCCAAAAGGCCACGCTACGCGAACAACCTCCCAACCTTGGCCAAAAGGCCACGCTACGCGAACAACCTCCCAACCTTGGCCAAAAGGCCACGCTACGCGAACAACCTCCCAACCTTGGCCAAAAGGCCACGCTACGCGAACAACCAACCAACCTCCAACCAACCAACCCCGATATTTGTATTACCTATTCCAGAAACTCAGCACTGCAAAACCAACGTCGATTTGAACTGGATTTCGCCCTAAAAGATTTGCACAGTCGTGGCATTACCTTGGACAAGGAATTAGACGCTAGTCTAGAATTTGTTTTGGGTCTAGATGACTATAAACGCGATCGCATAAATCTAGCCAAGAAGCGGTTTCGTAAAAGCTTAAGAGTTTGGCAGCAAACCGATAACTTAGAACGGCAGGGGTTATTATTGTTTTATCTCGGTTTGTGTTACTGTCGCCAGGCTGACCAAAATCAAGCTCATAAACAGCGCTATTGGGAAGAAGCTTGGCCGTATCTGCATCGATGTATGGGAATTTTCACCCAAGCGGGGCGTCACGATCTGGTGGCTATTTTTATTAGTAAGCTAGCTGAACTGCTGCAGCATCTACAAGCGTGGTCATTCTTACAAACCACCTCTCAACAGGCTCTGTCCCTTCATGAAACCTATGGGACTCAGGTGCAACTAGCCCAAGATTACGGTTTTCTGGCAGAAGTAGCCCTTGAGCAATCCCGATGGGACGATGCTGTTCAATTAGCCGAGAAAGCTCTATTAATTTTGGTTGTTGCTGCTGATGATCAGCCCCATGACCAAGGCTTGCATCCATTGCTATTAGCCCAGCTCTATCGATTATTTTTGGTAAAATCCCAAGGAAAGCAGGGAAATTTAGCAGAAGCGGTCAAGCAGCTGGAAAAAGCGAGTCATAAACTAGCAGATGCCATAGAATCCAGCAATTATCACTATGAGCCTCAGCGTTACCTGCACCTGTTGGAACGATTACGTAGCCTTTACTTTGAACAAGGGCAATACCTAGAAGCATTTCGGATTAAACAAGAACAACGGGCAGTGGAGCAGCTGTATGGCTTCCGTGCCTTCATTGGTGCTAGTCGTCTACAGCCACCACGAGGAGCTAATAATCCCAGCTGGCATGGCGTACAGCCACAAGACCTTATTCCCCAGGAAATGGCAGCTTCCGGACGTCAGCGAGATGTAAACCGCTTAATGGAACGGATTACCCGTGCTGATCACAAACTGACAGTTATTCATGGTCAGTCAGGGGTTGGAAAAAGTTCCATTGTTCATGCCGGATTAGTGCCAGCACTCAAAAATAGACCCCTTGGCGATCGCATTGGGTTACCGATTGTGGTACAAGTTTACACCGATTGGGTGGGGGAACTAGATAAACACTTGGCCGATCAGGTATCAGGAAATGGAAATGAAGACCTCTTGATCAGGGAAAAATTTATAAATTCTAATGGTAACGGTAATGGTAACGATCTAATTTATTCTATCCTGGAGCAATTACAACACAACGCCGACAATAACTTGTTAACGGTTTTAATCTTTGATCAGTTTGAAGAGTTTTTCTCCGTTTATTCCCATCAATACCAACGCAAACTGTTTTATATTTTTTTAGTAAATTGTCTTAAATTACCCTATTTAAAACTAATTTTTTCTATCCGAGATAACGCCTTACATAAATTACTAGAACTAGAACATTATACTTGGGAAGTTATAGAAAGTAATATCTTAGATAAAAAGATTCGTTATCCATTAGTCAATTTTTCCTTAGAAGATGCTTATGCAGTTATTCAAAGCTTAACCCATCGGGCTAATTTTTATTTAGAGCCAGCTTTAGTTGACGAATTAGTCAGAGAATTAGGATCTGAAATTGGAGAAGTTCGTCCCATTGAGTTGCAAGTGGTAGGTGCTCAACTCCAAGCTGAAAATATTACGACTTTAGCTCAGTATCAGCACCATGGTCCCAAAGCCAAACTGGTGGAACGGTTTTTAGAAAAAGTTATTAAAGATTGTGGTCCTGAGAATGAAACAGCGGCTTGGCTAGTGTTGTCGTTACTCATTGATGACAATAAAAATCGACCCCTTAAGAATCGCTCGGAGCTAGCCATAGAATCATCCTTAGAAGACCATACATTAGATTTAATATTAGAAATTTTTGAGAAATCAGGATTAGTATTTATATTACCAGAAATTACGATCAACCGCTATCAACTGGTTCACGATTACCTGGTAGACGTTATCCGCAAGAAAAAGCAATCGAAACTGCAAGCAGAATTAGAAAATCTGCGCCAGAAAGACAAACAGAGCCAGGATAAAATTGAGCAACTGGTTAAAGAACAAGAACTCCAAAACCAACTGGCTGAAATAACTAAAAAACAAAGGAAAACCGAAGAAAAGCTGAATCGAATTCTCAGACAACGATTGCGAGAAGCACGTTGGGCAGGAATGGCATTGTTCAGTCTGATGGTGATTACCGGTATACTTGGGGTTCGCTACGCTATCAGTAAAACCAACAACCATTTGAGTGACCTGAGCTACTCCTCAAAAGCTCTAGTTGATGCCAACAGAACCTTTGATGCCCTAATCCTAAGTTTAGAGGCAGCCCAGCAATTGCAGCAATCCCTTGGGGTGAATGCAGAGACCCAGACACGGGTAGTCACTGCTCTACAACAGGCAGTTTATGGGGTCAGAGAACGCAACCGTTTAAAGGGACATCGAGATTGGGTTAGTAGTGTCAGTTTTAGTCCAGATGGTCAGCTGATTGCCTCTGGGAGTCGAGACAAGACTATCAAACTTTGGGGCAAAAACGGTAAGTTGCTCAAAAGTTTCCGAGGTCATCGGGCTGGAATCCAAAGTGTCAGTTTTAGTCAAGATGGTCAGATGCTGGCTAGTGGTAGTGAAGACAAAACCGTCAAGCTATGGGGTAAGGATGGATCCCTAGTAATGACCTTAGATGGGCCAGATGGGCATACCGAAACAGTCCATTGTGTTAGGTTTAGCCCCAATCGCCAGATGATCGCATCGGCTAGTGAGGATAAAACTGTGAAACTTTGGAGTAAAGATGGTGCTTTACTCCATACTCTCACTGGTCACAGTGATTCAGTGTTGGGGGTTAGTATTTCTCCCAATAGTCAGTTAATTGCTTCTGCTAGTAAGGACAAAACTATCAAACTTTGGCGCAGGGACGGAACACTCCTGAAAACCTGGCAAGCTCATACCAAACCAGTGGTGAGTGTCAGTTTTAGTCCTGATGGCAACACTATTGCCTCTACCAGTACAGACAACACTGTCAAACTCTGGCAAACTAATGGGGAATTAATTGATACCCTCGAAGGTCATCGTAATTGGGTTCTTGATGTCAGTTTTAGCTCCGATGGTAAGAGGCTAGCTACGGCTAGTGCTGATCACACCATTAAACTCTGGAACAGTGATGGGGAATTAATCGAAACCTTGGCTGGACATAGCGAAATGGTGGTAGATGTCACTTTCAGTCCCGACAACAAGACCATTGCATCGGCTAGTGCAGACAAAACCATTAGACTCTGGGCTAGTGACGGGGGGATACTGGCACCGATCCGCCATAATCAAACTGTCAGAAGTGTAAGTTTCAGCCCCGATGGTGAAATGATTGCTACTGCTAGTGCAGACAATACCATTCAACTCTTGAGGCGTAAGGATCGTACCAGCAAAACCTTCTTGGCTCATGGTGAACCTTTGACTGCAATTAGTTTCAGCCCTGATAGCACGATTATGGCTAGCGCTAGTGAAGATAAAACGGTTAAACTCTGGAGTTTAGATGGCTCCTTGCTTAATACTCTAGAAGGACACCAGGATCAGGTTTGGGGAGTTAGTTTTAGTCCCGATAGTAAGTTAATTGCCTCTGCTAGTGCTGACAGAACCGTGAAACTCTGGGATTTAGACGGCACCTTAGTCAAGACCTTAGAGGGGCACCAGGATAAAGTTTGGGGAGTCAGTTTTAGCCCAGATGGCAAGCAGATTGCTTCTGCTAGTAATGATGGGACTGTAAAACTCTGGAATACTAAGGGTAAGTTGCTCAAAACCTTAGAAGGGGATAATCAAGAGCATAATGATGCGGTGAATTGGGTTAGTTTCAGTCCAGACGGCGAGATGATTGCTTCTGCTAGTAGTGATGGCACGGTAAAACTCTGGAATCGTGATGGCAAGTTACTCAATACCTTGAAAGGCCATAATGGTGCCGTGAATTGGGTTAGTTTTAGTCCCGATGGAACCTTAATCGCATCTGCTAGTGGTGATACAACGGTTAATCTTTGGAGTCGGGATGGACATTTAATTAATACCTTTAAGGGACACAACGATTCGGTGTTTGGAGTTAGTTTTAGTCCCGATGGCAAGTGGCTAGCTTCTGCTAGTAAAGACAAAACCGTGATCTTGTGGAATTTAGATGTGGATTATTTGCTACAGCGCGGTTGTAGTTGGTTGTACGATTATTGGCACTATAACCGTGAGGGTCAGAGGGATCAGCTTTGTGGATTTTCACTATAAGGGAGTAGGGAATCGGGAATCGGGAATCGGGAATCGGGAATCGGGAATCGGGAGCAGCGCTATAGTTTATGAACTCTTGACTATTGCCTATTGCCTATTGCCTATTGCCTATTGCCTATTGCCTATTGCCCATTACCCATTACCCATTACCTATTACCTAAATAGGGTCTGCTGCATAAGTGTGGAAGCCATGCTTCAGTTGGCTTTCAATCATTTTTGGTCTCGCCAAGTGCAAGAAAATGGTATCTAATAGGCTCAAAAACCTTGCACCTTCATGGAAAATTCCCTAAAACCATTAACCATTAACCTCACCATTAACCTAAAACCTAACACCTAACACCTATTCAAACCCGAAAATTACGACTTATTCAGCAAACCCTAAATATGTCAACTATCAGAAGACTGCTGAACCACCTGTGTAACTTGTTCCACCTCTAATTCTAAAGCTTGGGCAACTTGTTCTATGGTTAACCCCAACGCTATTGAACCTCCCCACCCTGTAGAGGGATGGGGATTCCCAGGCACAACCTAAGTGGCTGTTATTTCCATGGGCGTAACTTTCCCTGGCCGTAGGCCACGCTACGCGAACGCACCGAGGGTAGCTGGATGGGGTCAATACCCAGTTGTTTTAAACCCCTGTTCCTAATGTTTACACCACCGTTCACATCAGCATCATCGTGATATCCGCATTCAGTACAGAGGAACTTTTCCCCATCTCTATTGTCTGCACTGATGTGATGGCATTTCGGGCATTCAACAGATGTATGCTTAGGGTTGACTTTGATGATCGCTATGCCTGACTTCCCAGCCACGACTTCTACCTTCAAAACTAGTTCTCCCCAGGCGGCTTCAGATATTAAACGATTGAGTGCTCTTTTGGCAGATTGTCCGTTGCGGACATACCCACCATCCTGATTGGGCTTGGGTTTGCAACGAGACTTCATACCCTTAATGTTGAGATCTTCAAAAACCAGGGCATCTGTACCATCGGTCAATTTTTTAGCCACTTCCCAATGGTACGCAGAACGCTTATTGGCTAACCGTTCGTGTAACGACGCAACCTTACTAAAAGATTCTTTGCGGTTATTTGAGCCTTTCTGCTTCCGACTCGCAGCTCTTTGTCTTAGTTTCAAGCGCCTTCTTTGACGCTTGTAATTTTTAGTGTTAGATGGATTTGCAATAGTTTCGCCATCAGAAGTACTGACAAGTTTATTGATACCTAAATCGCATCCTTTGACACAATTTGGGTTGATTTCATCAGTAGTTTTCACCGGAGGTAACGGAACTGATTTGTCCTCGATCTGAATACTGACAAACCAACCCCGTGACTTTCGACGCACGGTCACAGATTTGATCGTGAAACCTGTTGGGATAGGACGAGAATTATAAAATCTCATCCATCCTATTCCGGGCAAGTAAATTCGATTGCCGTCAAGTTTTACTTGACCTGGTGAGTACTTGAAGCTCCGGTAACGAGAACGTCTTTTGGGTTTGGGATACCCTGCTTCACCTTTAAAGAATTTTGAGAAGGCGGTATCCAACTGTCTTAGCATTTGTTGCAGGACAGTTGAGTATTAAACTAAGCCGCAGAGTTACCTCTGCGACTCGTCTCCAAAACCGTACGTGACAGTTTCCCGTCATACGGCTCCTCATGATAGGAACACACTTTCATTGGTACCTCCACATTAGA
>NZ_JAAHHE010000010.1:41977-114956 GCF_010692525.1 Moorena sp. SIO3B2 | reverse complement strand
ATTATATTCAGCTATTGCCTATTGCCTTGCGCTATATTTTATTCAAAAGCACCTCAAGTAGAGTGGCACAAGCTTCGACGCTGTGAAGTTAAGGTATAAGCTAATAGCTGATTGCTGAAAGCTGATTCCTGAAAGCTGATTCCTGAAAGCTGATTCCTGAAAGCTGATTGCTGAAAGCTGATTGCTGAAAGCTGATTGCTTAATTAATTGATACCGTATTACCGGTAATCTTCACGTCTTTACTAGCTTTAAAATGCATCCCCTTCTTAGTTTCAATTTTGCTACCATTAGCATCAACTTTAAATGACTTATCTGTCTTCATATCCAGGTTATTCTTGGCAGTAATTTTGATATCTTCCTCGGAAATAATTTCGATCCCCTTACCACCAAGTTTAAGTTTACCTTCCTTAGACTCAATGGTAATTGAATTGTCTTTGGTATTAATAATGATACTATTCTTGCCAGTTTTATCAATCACCTCAATTTTTTCTTTACCTTTAGTATCATCTAAGCGAATAGCATGACCACTTTGAGCAATTACTTCAATTTTACCTTTTTCCTTAGTATCATCTAAACGGATAGTATGTTTATTATGGGAAATAACCTCAACTTTTTCTTCATCCTTAGTATCATCTAAGCGAATAATATGACCACTACGGGATTTTATTGTACGCTTATTAATAGTCTTTTTTTTACTATCTTCTTTGTCTTTTTCAGGAGACTCAGGGGGTTGATCTTTGCCATTCCATAACCCCCCTAGGATATAGGGAAAATTGATATCACCTTGTTCAAAAGCTACCAGCACCTCATCGTTAACTTCCGGCAAAAAGTAAATACCACGGTCATTACCAGCCATGGGAGTTAACACCCTAGCCCAATAGCTTTCATCATCATCTGAGAGCCAAGGAAACTTGACCTTGACTCGGCCTAAGTTTTCCTCATCGCCATTGTTAGTCACTATTCCCATAGTCACCCCATAGAAACGACCTCGTATTTCAGGGGGACCTAGCAAATTAGTTAGTAAATCGATGCTTGTCATAATTGATAGTTTGTTAAGTAGATAGTTATGGGTTTTATAGGGAATCGGAAATTTAGAATTTAGAATGCGCGAATTTAGAATCGGGAATCGGGAATCGGGAATCGGGAGTCGGGAATCGGGAATTTAGAATGCGCGAATTTAGAATTTAGAATCGGGAATCGGGAATCGGGAGTCGGGAATCGGGAATCGGGAATCGGGAACAGGGAATAGTGAAAAAATCCTGTGTACCTGATTAGACTAGAAACCGCTATACTTTCGTGATCTCCCACACTCCCCATCTCCCCACCTCCCCACCTCCCCATCTCCCCATCTCCCTATAAAAGATCATGATGTCCCATTCCTCCTAACCTTAAATGCTGTGCGATAACCTCGTTTATGGGAATAGGTATGGGTGGTGGAGGTCACATAGTAGTCACCACTAAACTGTTTGCCCACCCCTTGGATAGTAATAACGGTACCTGCTCGCAAGTCAGAGCGTCCGACACACAAGCCCTCCCCACTGATGTATTCCAGAGCCATGTTATTAAATCCCCCCTGAGCGATTTGCTCAGCTTCTTCTCTACTAAACACAGGGCGATACAAACGTTCGCTGGTTTTTTTTCGACTACCCAAAGCCGGATCTACAGCCTTAGCACCGCTTTTGTTAGTACTAAAACCAGGGTTGGATCGCCCAATGAAGGCTTTCTTGTCCTTCGGGTTCCAACCGCGCACCTCCACCTGTCCCACCTGGGTCAAGCTGGTCAGTCGGGAAGAAAAACTGAGCAGATCCTTTCGTTGAACTAGAGTCAACACTGACTTGGATTTATCCTGATGGGGCTGAAAATATAATGTTTTATCTTGAACCACAACCTCATAACCAAGTCGTTGAGCACGGGTCTGAAGAAACTCCATATCTGTTTGGTTATGCTGTAGTACATAGTCCAAAACCAGCTTTGTGGTTACTCCCCCATACTTTAGACCCGCTTTTTTGGCAATATCTCTAGCGATATCGCTGTCTTTCTTTTTAGTAAACGAGCGAGTGTTGTAACCCCGAAGCAATCGATGACTGTAGTCGTAGCCCCGCACTGTCAACAGAGGAATTTCCCCATGGGCAAATTCTGGTTCCAGACCGGTGATCTGACCCATCATCAATTTTTGCAGTTTCCCTCCACTACCCCCGTAGCCCATAAAAATCGTTACCTCATTGCCTAGCTTAAACAGTTGCGGATCAATCCACTCCTGATTTTCTTGATCCCAGTTGGCAAGCTTGATCGTAAACATAGTGGGAGTACTAACGTTTTCATCCACAATTACTGCCATCACATCAGACCGCAACTGTTGTCCCCTGATCAGAATTCTGAAGCCAGGGACTGAGGTAGCGATGCTATTGGTACTAGCTTGAGGAGGTGTCGAGAGCATGGTTAATTTTAGGTTAGATTAAGTACCGGGATGGTCAGAACTTGACCTGGTGTCAGGTTACGGGGATTAGTAATCCCATTAGCCTTGGCAATCTCTCGCCAGAAGCTCGGGTCATTATATTCAACACCCGCAATGCTGCTCAGGGTTTCTCCACGTCGGACAACATGGATCGGGTCGTCATCCCGTGCTAGAGAACTGGGCTTTTCCCGTTCCTCATCCTCTTCAGGGATGAACTGCTGGAAAGTACAGTTGAGAGCGGCCCTGACTGGCATCCCATTAGGGGTAAACATAGTAAAGCGCTGGGTTAGTTGTCCGAGATACCCCTTAAAAATCAGGTTAAATGCCCCCCACCACAGTTCACATACAGGGGGGCGTTTTAAATCAGAGTCAATCAGAGTCAACTCAAAAATCTTATTCGTATACTCTCGAACATCTACGGCATTGGGTGCTGATAATCCATACACACCAGTTAAAGATGAAGCCGCTGTTGCCGCTCCCGATGCAACTCGTTTGAGGGGAGAGCTGCCGCCCCCGGATATACTCTCAGGTAGTCCCTCGTAGGTGTCAAAAAACAGGTCGAGAGTCAGGGTTGCTGGATCCCCACCAATAAATTTAGTATCACCGCGATCGCGGTTTTTGAGAGTTTCATGACGCCATTGGGTTGTCTTGGTAATTTGAATTTCATTAGGATTGAATAGAGGCATTGGTTTGTTTTCTGGAAAAACCATCTGCCATCTTTTTCCTGGCTGCTCCTTGAGGATGGTTAATTTATCTAACTCTGCGCCGAAGAGGCTACTTGTTAATCCTTTGGTTTGGTTTAGTGTTTTTTGGGCTAGATTCTTAAACCCTGTTAATGCCATTGTGTTAATCCCCTCCGCTCACTTTCTATGGTCAGATGCTGCATCAGTTTATGGTGTACTTTGTCTACTAGTTCATCAACATCAATGTCCTCCACAGACTGATTATTTGTGGTAGCGGCTGAAGTATTTTCTGATGCTTTCTGAATCACGGTATTTGCCTGTAACCTAGTAGTTGATACAGGTGTTGATACTGATGCACCGTTGACAGATGGCATTCTTTGGATAACTCCAGAGCCATTATGAGCCATAGATGGGCCACTACTAACTCCTAGTCCGTTGCCAGAAACTGACGTTCTATTGACCCCAGAGGCAGAAAAAATCAGGGGAGCAGATAATTGATAACCATCTTTTCCTGAAATTTCTCTAACCACTGGTCGCTCCGGGGAGCGTTGAATCAGTGGCTGGTTTCCTTCGGATGGGCTCTTGACTATCTCTTTGATCACTGGTCGCTCGGGGGTGGGTTGAATCAGTGGCTGGTTTCCCTGGGATGGGCTGTTGACTATCTCCTTGATCACTGGTCGCTCCGGAGTGCGTTGAATCAGTGGCTGGTTTCCCTGGGATGGGCTAGAAACTATCTCTTTAATTAGCGATCGCTTTGGGGAGCGTTGAATCACTGGCGACTGGGTCAGGTTTCCGGAACTGCCTAGCGATCGCTTAGACTGTAAAGTAGTTTTCTGATAGTGTTTGTCTAAATTCTTGTCCACTGTTCCCTGTTCCCTGTTCCCTGTTCCCGACTTCTGCAAGAAGTCTATGGGTTTGGCTTGCACAACTGGCCAGGATAAGTCAGAGGATAGTCTAGTTTCCCTAGACGATTCAAGACCAGAAACTAGGGGTTTGTTATCAGAATCTACTCTCCGGGAATTCCTCTTAGTGGAGTTGACAAATTTTGCCTGGACAATTAATGGTTTTGTCCCAGATTTGCCCCTTTCAGAGGGGATTGAACTTGAAGTTTGGGGTGTAGGGTTTTCTGTAGATTTCTGGGAATTTGACCCTGTACTTTTTTGTACTGAGGTTTCTTTTTCCACCTGAAATCTAGTTGATCTCAAAGGTAGTTCTTCTCCTGTTACTTTAGTTCGAGAGGCCACATTGGTAGAGGTAATTGGAGAAGTAACATGTCCCGTCTCTACCGGTTCTGCTGCTGGCCGGATTGGCTGAGCATAGACGATAGGAACTGCTTCTGCTGATTGACCCTCTAACCGATGCTGGCGTTGAATCAACTTAGCCATTAAGGGCAGTTGGTTGGTCATCCCTTGGACCCGGGAGATAATTGACCCTGCGACTTGAGTACCAATCACACCAGGGCTGACGATTGGGCGCAGAAGTCGCCTCGTCAGTTGTGGGTTGAGACTCTCTGACCAAGTCTGATTGTTACTGACCTGAGGTTGAGATGCCATCACAATGCTCCCGCTAGTCCAGCAACGGCTCGTCCTCCAGATAGTGCTTGACTCAGAAGTGGTTTGCTAATCCCCTTGTGAATTAACTCAATGGTCTCGAAAGCAATTTCATTGCTGCTGGCATTAAACTCTGGACCAGTCCACTTCACTGGCAAAGCCTGCTTGAAATTCCAATACATGGCTGGTATCTGTTGGCGGTCTAGCAGCATAATTGTGCCGTTCTTGCGCCGAATTACACCCCGGCTAGTGGCCTGATACCAAGTCCACAAACTGTCAATACCTGTCAAACCATGTTTGAGGGTCAAATTCGGATATTTGGTTCGACCTAGTAGCTGATGAACGTACCGATTCTGACCTCCCTCAGGACGCTCCTCTAGTTCAATCTCACTTTCTAGACCCCTGACTTCGATAAACCCACCAGTCACTAACCCCTCAATTTCAATCAGGAAGTTAAAGCCTTGGTAGGGATCAAGGCGAGCTCCCAACGCCCCAGTTACTCCAGCGTAAGCCGCGTTTGCTCCTAAAGGCACAACCGATGCTAAACTTGCCATCATTCACTCCTACAATTCAAGTTTAAAATTTACCTGTCAAGGTAGGGAACAGGAAATAGGGAACAGGGAACAGTGATAAGATTTGACTTTTTAAGTACTGAAATTGATTGTTATCACTGCCGTTATTAAGTTTTTTTGTACTGGTGCCAGATCTTAGTCCCTCACGCTTCGGCGCGATTGCGACTAGCAAATGAGGTACACATAATTGTTTCACTGCTCCCTGCTCCGAAGTCCCTGCTCCGAAGTCCCTATTCCCTATTTTCTATTCCCTATTCCCTATTCCCTATTACCTATTACCCATTACCCATTACCCATTACCCATTACCCATTACCCATTACCCATTACCCATTACCCAATTATCTGCTCATTCAACTTCTCATTAATACTTGCCACTTGTGCCACCCAGCGCTGTCTTTCTTGATGATCCAGACTCATAATCTGGTCGTAGGACCAGTGCAAGTGATAAGCAATATAGGCTACCTCCTCTAACAGCCTCTCGGAGGGGTAGCAAGTTACTCCCCCATCAAAGGATATTAGAAATTAGTGAAATTAAGCAATATCAATATGGTGAGCATATTTTTGACGAAGGAACAGACAGTCACGATCTCTATGTTGTCCTAGAAGGCAAAGTTGATATTTTGATCGACCCAGCTTTGCAGGGAAATGTGGAAGAAGGAACAATTGGAATGAAAAAAATTGCGGAGAAAATTCAGGGAACATCCTTGGGAGAAATCTCTTTAATTGATAAATATCCTTCTCCTAATTCAGCAATATGTGCTTCAAAGGACACCAAATTATTACGATTTTCAAAAGACGCATTGGCCAGACTCTATCAAGATGATCCTGATATTGGTTATAAAATTACCCAAAATATTGCAACTATTCTCTCTGCTAAAGTTCGGGAACGCAATTCATTAGTTGCTCAACAAGCTCTCAGCAATTACTACCTTTATTTTTTATGTGAAGAACTTTCTGCCGAAGCCTATCAATGTGATAGTATTATTCCCTTAAATAAAAAACTCGTAATCAGAGATAAACATCAATTTATGTTGTCTGGTTCAGACTCAATTTCAGGTGTTGTTCCCAAAAAAGAAGACATTGATATTGCATTTTTTTAAACTCCCAGTATACTTCAAAAAGTTTTAGAACCAGGAACTCCTTCTGGTGTAATGGTTTTAAATACCCTCTTTGATCAGATTGGGAATAATCATCTAAAGAAAGACCTCCCTAAAGATCTATTTGAGGTGATCTGTACCCCTGGTACTTCAGGAAAATCAGGTTGCCTGGTTGTCCATAAGAAGTACGATTCACATCAGCAAACCTTTTTTATTAAATGGGAAGTCAAAGGCATACATTATGATCAAGCCTCTTCAACAATAACAGCTAATATTTTTATCTATATAAGCCAGAATGAACCGTCTGTTAGCAAACAAGTTGAAGAGTTAATATCAAGCATTAATATGCCAATTCAGCATAATGTTTATGATAATTTACCAGAAAAATTAAGTCTTCAGCGTAGTAACCCCTATCATCTCTTTGTGCTTCACCATCGGACTCATGAAGTTGTCATGACTTTACAAACCCTGGATGCCTTAGGGTTTAACATTGATGCATTTATTGGGATTCCCTATGGTGAAAGTAATTGGCCGATTATGAGGATGTTAGATCATGTTTCTGGTCAAACCTATCGATGTTTACGTATGATTCAACACCCGATCAAGCCAACGCAATACAAGTTTGACTTTAAGCAGTCCTCTTTTCTCCCAAATACTGATGAAAAGTTATTTGTTAACCTGTATGAAAAATCGGAAGTTAATCGAAACTATATGAGTGCAATGACAGCGTTAGTTGAAACGGAACTCGTTCGCTGCATTCAAACATGTATCAAACAAAATAAAAAACTGTTGATTTATGAAGATGGAGGATATGCTGTACCTTTAATTTATCAAATTTATCAAGATCCAAATCATGGTTTACATTCTCTGTTCAAGAATGCTGTCGATAAAAATATTATTATTGGTGCTGTTGAAGTAACTACTGCTGGGGAAAAAAGAGACCGAGCCGCTATAGAATATTATCAAGGAAAAGCTTTGCTTCCTGTGCTTTCTACAGCACGGGATGACATCAAGCTAATTTTCGAAACAAAAGGGGTTTCACAAGCAATTATTGACTCAACTTCAACAGCTTTAGGCCGATTAGGATTGCCGACATTTGAAACACGGAAAGTAGCGGTCATCGGAGGTAATGGTGCAATCGGAACCCGATTGGTTGAAGAACTGACAGAAATGCAAAATAGTACAAGTCATGTTTTTGCTGTAGATATTGTCGATCAAGCATTTTCTAGAGAAATTGACAGTCAAAGATTTCCCTATGCTGCCACAAAAGTTGATTATTTAAATTTGGGCAGATATATTGTTGAAGACACCTGTTTACCAGTGATTGTCGATTTACCTTTTGGTGAGCGTCACCCTCAATTGTATAGCGATAAGATTGAGAAATCGGTGCTAGAATTTTTCTCACCCTCTCCCAAGTACGAATCTTTTAATGAATTAGTTATAACTAATGCTTTCCCCAGCCCAGAATCTTCCTTGCAGACGCTATGGTATCAAACAAATACGTTGAATGGTTTATGGGAATCTATCCGTCAGCAATATGGGTATGTCCCTGAGAAAATCGAACTGTTACCCAATGGCCAAGGAATGAGTCAAATCTTTAGTAAGCAAAATTGCTTCAAAAAGGTAACCTTATTAGTTCCTGAACAAATACTATCTTTCCGAAAAGTAACGCGCCTTATTCAAAACCACATTGATACAATTATTGGTGTTACCGGCTCCCTTGTGTTGGATGAGCTGGATATCAATGGGTTTTTGACTAGAAAAAATATCGGATATCTTGTAGATGAACTGATTCTTACCAGTGGTTCATCGAAGGATTATGAATTTAGAAAGGCAATAGTTTTTCTAGACGAGTTATTAGAAATTATTTCCGAAAATACAATCGATATTCATCAACAGTTAATCTGGTACAAGAGATATTATGAGCAGAAGTTGTGTTTTATTTCAGATAGTGAGACTCAAGTCATTCATCAAGTGCTTTCTTCTTCGGAAACATCTGATTCTCTAGTAGCTAAACTAAAAGATTATCCTGAATTGATCAAGAGCATGGGTTTAAAGGATGTCGAATCTAGTACATGGGTTTCTGGTTTGGTTGAATGGATTCGGCATCAGATCAAAAAGAATATTTCAATTCACAAATCCTTTCATGATGATATTGGTACGGTCTATGATATTCAATTTAATGGTCAATCTAAAAGATTAGTACTGTTAGCAGATGGTTTTGTGATCAACTTTTTTGCTAAACATGAGAAAGGCGTAAAAACAGAATATATTGATCCAATTGTCACAATGCAACTCCTGGGTTTGGTCAAACTTGCGACGACTGAAAAAGGTATAGAACCAGGGGTTTATCGCATGGCACAACGTTTCAAGACCGATGATATTGATTTGTTTTGGAAAGCACTTGATGATAAAAGCCGTCCTATAGAATTTGGCGTTGCTGAATCAAGGAATGAATAGAAGTAGGGTGGGCATCCTGCCTGCCCGAAAATATTGATAACCGGCAAGATGCCGGTTCCACCAAGATGCCGGTTCCACCTCACTCTTAAAATCATTCCATTATTAAGCAACGCCGAACCTTCAACCTTCAACGGGCTAACCTTCAACTGCATCACCTACCCTACACCGAACGCCAAGGGCGAACAACCGCCTCACCTTCAACCCTAGATTAAAGGTCCCCTCTAAGAGCATATAGGGCGAAAATGACCACTGGACCAGCAATCACAACAGCTGCCAGCATAGTCAATTGAGCAATTAATACCCAATCGATGTTACCTATAAAATCTAAAAAAGCTAAATACATGTGTTCTCCAGAATTGACCCAACAAAGGCGATGGTGACTAATCACAATCCATCCCTTAGATATTACTGGGTAATGATCTGCTTTTTTTAAGTAAGTTTACAAAAATATACAAAACTCAACGGCAAGCCTGACCACACCTATCACGGGTGAAAACTCGCTAAGCTAGATATAGTTTAAGCTTTTAGCTCTTTTTTCAAAGTTATGGCAACTTGGAGTTGTGTAAAGCAATGTGGCGCTTGCTGTCATCTTGACCCAGCTGAGCGTCCAGGATTAGAGGAATATCTTCTCCCAGAAGAGCTAGCGCTATATTTAAGTATGGTAGGTGAGGGGGGATGGTGTATAAATTTCGACCACACCACCCGTGAATGTCGTATTTATCCCCATCGACCTCGTTTCTGTCGGGTGGAACCTGAGGTATTTCAGGATATGTATGGGGTGGAGCCAGCAGATTTAAATGATTTTGCCATTGACTGCTGTTGGGAGCATATTGAAGCACTTTATGGAGATTGCTCTCTGGAAATGCTGCGCTTTGAGCGGGAAATATGGAGGGAATAGGGAAAATTAAAATTAACGAGTAACAAGGGACAAGTAACAAGTAACAATGCGTGTAAAAATTTGTGGCATTACGAAACCAGAACAAGCAGATGCGATCGCAAAATTGGGAGCAACAGCGTTAGGGTTTATTTGTGTACCAGGCTCTCCTCGTTACGTTACACCACAGCAAATTCGAGGGGTGGTCAACCACTTGTCCGTATCAGTTGACCGCATTGGTGTGTTTGCTAATACCTCTACGGAAGAAATCAGTCAAATTGTGGATGAGTCAGGGATAAATGCCGTTCAGCTGCATAGTAATGAATCCCCAGAATTTTGCAAAAAGCTGCGCCAAGCTTTACCAGAGATTGAAATTATTAAAGCGTTAAGGATAAGAACTTCAGAATGTTTAAATCAAGCACATAGTTATTTAAGTTGTGTAGATACACTATTACTAGATGCTTACCATCGAAAAATGTTGGGGGGGACTGGTAAAACCTTAGACTGGCAAAGGCTACAAGAATTTCGTCCCAGTATCCCTTGGTTACTAGCTGGTGGCTTGACACCGGATAATGTCTTAGATGCCCTCACTTTGGTGCAACCCAGTGGAATTGATCTATCCAGTGGTGTAGAGCGAAGACCAGGTGATAAAGATTTAAAAAAGGTTGCTCGGTTATTGGAGAAATTAGGATCAAGAGTTGAAGGTTGAAGGTTGAACGGTTGAAGGTTGTCTGTCAGAAGGGTGAATGGTAAAGGCAGAAGGCAGAATGGTGAATGGTGAAGGCAGAAGGCAGAAGGCAGAATGGTGAATTCTAAATTCTAAATTCTAAATTCTAAATTCTAAATTCTAAAAAATTGAAAGTTAGGCGGTTGAAGATCAACAGTCAACAGTCAACAAGGTTTGGGATGATTCCAATGGAATGGTAAAGTGGAATTGACTACCTTGATTTTTCCCCTCAGACTCAGCCCAAATTTTTCCACCCATACCTTTAATAATCTGACGACAGATAGCTAGACCAAGACCTGTGCCACCAACGGTGCGTCGGAGTGAATCTTCCTCTTGATAAAAACTCTCAAATATTGCGTCTAGCTGACTGGGTTCAATGCCCCTACCAGTATCCGCTACAATTACTTCTAACATGGGATTATGGCGGCGATTCTTGGTGAAGAATCCTATCGACTCTGCTTGAGTTTCATTAATTTGGGCTTGGATAGTGATTTTACCCCCTGGCTCAGTAAACTTACAGGCATTGTCTAGGAGTTTGGTTAAGACTTCTACCAACCCTTCACCATCTGCTAAGACTGTAGGTAAGACAGAGGGTAGTTTAACGTTGATTTCTGGTAGAGTCTCTGGTGACCAAATCGATCTCAGAGCAGAAAGAGCCAAGTCTAAGACTTCGATAATCTGGATTGATTCCGGGTAACGACAGGTCTGACCACTTTCTAACTTAGAGAGAGTGAGAAAATCTTGAATCAGTTTACGCATGCGCTCGGCATCGGTTAACGCCGTATCAAGCATAGTTTCCCGAAACTCCGTTGGCATTTCTGGTTCACTCTCTAAACTTTCTAGGCAAACTCGGATAGTTGATAAGGGAGTTCGTAATTCATGACCAACGATAGCAATCAGATTATTGCGGGTTCGTTCTAGGGCTTCTAGTTGGTTATGGAGTTCAGTTAAGTCAGTATAAGCTTGGGCTTGATTCAAGGCTACCCCAGCTTGAGTTGCGATCGCTTCTACTAAATCAATATCGTCTTCGAGCCATCTATAGGGTTCCGAACCGCCATGGTGAAGTTCCAGCATCCCCAGCAGTGTTCCTTGATAGTGTATTGGTACCAGTAACCAAGATCGAATCTGCCAACCTTGAATAGTTGTCCTGAGAGCTAGATTATTGTGTAAATTGGGGGCCTTAGTGACATCAGCAATGGCAATGGCTCGTTCCTGAGCTAGAGCGACTTGAATCAGAGGATTATCTGCTAACGACCACATTTGTCCGGTTAGGGACGGTAAACCAGTAGCAACCGATTCATACTCAATTTTTGCTTGCTGGTCACTAGGACTACAGCGATAAAGCAGGCAACGGCAAGAATTAAAGGTGTTTCCTAACTCCTTTACTGTCGCTGCTAGAACATCTTGGGGATTGAGGGAGCGACGGATGGTGGCGGTGATAGTATTAATCAGACGCTCCTTGCTTTCTTTGGTGGTCAGGACTCGATAAGCTTTCAGGAGCTTATATTGACTCGCTTGCAGATAAGTTACTAGCCGCTGGGCAAAAATACTAATATCAATCCCTGCACTGGTCAGCAACAATGTTTGCTCTGGGACTTCTGTAGTCAAACCATAGTGCTGCCATACCTGCTCCACTTTTGGGGCTAGTTCTGGTCGATAACTAGCAATCCGTCCGAGTAACAATCGAGCAGCATGAATGGTAACTCGGGGGTCAAAGGACCAAAATCCCTCAAACCTGCGCGCCTGATCCATGGAAATTGCTGGTGTCAGTTGTTCTCGACAAATTAGGCAAGCTGTATACTTCTGCGCCAAAATCACCAGGTGCCACTCTTGGGCAAGACCATCATTTGGGCCTAAGGGGATAGTTTCTAAGGATTCTTCAACCACAGCAAAGCCAGACTCGGATTCTGGTGCCGCCAACACATAAACTTGGTTTGTACGTTGGGCAATTCGCTGATAGCGGTGGACTTCCTGACGATAAAACTTCTCATGCTGGAAATTGGCAATCACCAAGGGAGAGTCATCCACTGCTAGCACGAGGTCTTCCATGGCATGAGAAAGAGCTGTCAAGGAAGATTTGAAGTACATTTGGCAGCGCAGATGTGGTAACTCTTGCCGTAAATCTCCCAGTAACGAATTCGGATTGTTCACCTAGAAATCCCTCCCTAATTAGTCCCACTCCACTCATGAGGGGGATAGTTTTACCTCAACAAACCTTTGTGATCAAACCAACCCTTGTGATCAAACCAACCCTTTTGATCAAGGGATTATTTATTAGTTGTTAGCTGTTAGCTTTTGGAATTTTGAATATTCACTAGTCAGTTGATCTGGTACCGTTGCCCCAGAAAGCTCAGCTTGACCCAAATCTACATTTGAGAGAGTAACCCGTCTCAAATCTACCTGACTCAAAATTGCTCCACTCAAGTTTGCTTGAGAAAGGTCAGCATCACACAGATTTGCCCTAGTCAAGTCTGCCTGGTGCAGACAAGCACCAGTCAAGTTAGCCCCTCTTAAGTCAGCGTAGCGCAGGTCTGCCCTGGTTAAATTGGCTCCTCGCAAATCGGTATCCTGAAGAATGGTTAATCTTAAATCGGCTCGGGTTAGAATGGCTTGGCGCAGGTTTACTCTAGTGAGATTCGCCCGAATCATAAATGCCTGACTCAAGTTAGCCTCCACCAGAGAGGTTTTTTTCAAATTAGTTCGCCACAGTTTCGCTCCAGTCAGATTTGCCTGATTCAGGTTGACTTCCTGTAAAACCGCGAGACTCAGGTTGGCATCAGCTAGGTTGACTCGTCTGAAAATTACTCCAGTAAGATTGACTTCACTGAGGTTGATTTGCTGGAGATCTACTCCACGGAAATCCCTCTCACCTGCTGAATAACGCTCTAGAAGCTCATTAGTATCCATTGGGGTATCCATAGCTGGCAGCCGCGCCAACATGACATAGTGTTACTTTTAATGTAACATAATGTTAAGAATACTTTTTGTATGTAAAGGATTATGTTATATTTGGAAGTTTTATCTAGAGATAAGCTATTCTTATCGGTGCCTGCAATCGATTGGTGATACAATATGAAGCTTATCCGAACAGGTAAGTGTCGGCTTCAAGCTAACCCTAGCTATTCCTTGTGCTTTTAATAAAAATAGCGGAATTCCCCACCCTCTTACAGGGTGTTGAAGTTACCGTAAGTAGAGTGGAGCCTTTATGGTTGGTCGGCTATGGTAAAAAGGGTTAAAACTGTTTGATTAAGGCTCCACTCTACTAAGGCGCGCGTCTCTAGGATGGATAGCGACTCAGGAATTTTACTGCAAAGGTTGACGCCTTACTGCGAAATCTCTATAATAGTAATAGAGGTCGATAATAAGGTTGAGTGCAGTGAGACATAAAGCCATCAAAGTAAGAATTTATCCCACACAAGAGCAAGTTCAAATATTAGCTCAGCATTTTGGATGCGCTCGCTGGTGGTGGAACTATGGACTAAATCAGTGCATAGAAACTTACAAGGCAACTGGAAAAGGACTAAAACAATCTGCGCTCAATTCCATGCTGCCAAAACTCAAAAAACAAAAAGAGACTGAATGGCTAAAGGACTGTTACTCCCAGGTATTACAATCTGTAAGTCTCAACCTTAGTCGTGCATATCAGAATTTTTTTGAAGGCAGAGCAAAATATCCTAGATTCAAGTCATATCATCATCGCCAATCAATTCAGTACCCTCAAAATGTCAAACAAGTGGGTAACTGCCTTAAGTTCCCTGGAAAGCTAGGAACTGTCAAGGCAAGAATTCATCGGCCACTAGACGGGGATATCAAAACTGTAACAGTCAGCAGAGACCCTTCTGGTAAGTATTACGCTTCTGTTTTGATAGAATACGAATTAACAGATGTGAAACTATTTAAGGAAGGGAAAGTAATTGGTATTGATTTGGGTATCAAGGATTTTGCGATCACCTACGATGGCGAAAAGACTTCTAAATTTGGAAATCCTAAACATTTAGCTAAATACGAAAAGAAGCTAACTAGGAAACAACGTATTGCTGCCCGCAAAAAAAAAGGAAGTAGCGGGCGAAGGAAAGCTAGAAAGATTGTAGCTAAGGTATATGAACGTATTGGAAATGTCCGCCAAGACTACCTTCATAAACTATCTAGGAAAATCGTAGACCAGAACCAGGTAGTGGTAGTTGAAAACCTAAATGTCAAGGGCATGGTTCGTAACCATAAATTAGCTAAAGCAATATCTGATCTGAGTTGGGGAACTTTTGTAAATTTCCTCTCTTATAAATGCGAAAAAGAAGGAAAAGTACTGGTCGAGATAGATCGGTGGTTTCCCAGCTCTAAAACCTGCTCTAATTGTCATTACCGAATCAAAGAGTTGCCGCTAGATGTAAGATCTTGGATTTGTCCAAGTTGTGGCACTCATCACGATAGAGACCGTAATGCGGCCAAGAATATTAGAGCAGAAGGTATCAGAATGCTATCCTCCTCTGGGACGGGGGAGGTCAACGCCAGTGGAGAAGAAGTAAGACCAAAGCGAGGGCGTCCGTCTAAGCTAAGGCGTTCTTCCGTGAAACTGGAAGCCCCAACCTCTACGTAGTAGGTTGGGGTAGTTCACGCTCGCGTAAAGTCTTTGCTGACTTGGTGTGGGATGCCACAATAGAGATCCAACTGAAGATCTAAGAGCAGTTTTCACCATTGATAGCCCAATAGCTGATTTGGGGTAAGCTCAGAATAAGCTGTTGCTGTAACCAACGCTATGGTCTACTAATTTTAAAACTGCGTTGACCAGATCGAATGTTGCTCTGATGATTATCATCAATCTGTTGTGATTAGCCGTTCTGATAAGGAAAAATTGCCGTGGAAGCTGGGAATCAGCAAAGGATTTTAGGCTATTTCATTGAAGAAGCGAAAGAACACCTGGAAACCATTGAACAGGGACTGTTAAATCTGGGCTCAGTGGTCAATGAACCAGAGACGGTTAATGAATTGTTTCGCGCTGCTCATTCTGTTAAAGGCGGGGCGGCCATGTTGGGGTTTACAAGTATTCAAAAGACTGCCCATCGTTTAGAAGATTCTTTCAAAGTACTTCAAGAGAATAAGATTCAGGTTGATCAACAGCTGGAGACTCTGTTTTTAAAGAGTTATGATACCCTCAAAGCTTTGATTGATCTGTTGGAAGGACCGTTTGGGTTTGAGCAAAGTGAAGCAGAAAAAACTCTAAAAGCAGCTCAGCCAGGCTTTGAACAATTACAGAATTATCTCAAAACTTTGGTCAGTGGTGAGAGTCAATTACCAGCGGCAATGGCTTCTAGCTCTGCTGCTGAAAAAGCAATTCGTTCTGATCAAGTTTCGACTAGCAAAGCTTCTTCTTCAGCAAAAGGAAAATTTCCCCCAGACTTTGGGCCGAAGGTGATTAGCCTGCTTAAAGATATGCTAGAGCTGTTTAAACAATCTTCCACACCAACCAATCGCCAACAACTTCAAAAGCTTTGTAAGCGTCTGGCTAAACTGGGGGCTGGGATTGGTAGTTGGCATAAATTAGTGGGAGTTTGCCATAAAGCGATCGCAAATCCTAAAAACTCCTATATCCAGTTAGCACCATTAGTAATCAAAGAACTCAAGGAAGCTAGTGACCAGTTGCAAGCAGCACAGGGTAATCTAGAGGAGTTACGAAAGGCAGCGGCTGCGATCGCTCCAAGTTCAGGACTCCAAAAACTAGCAGCTGTAGGAGCTACTGGGCGAAGCCGAACCACTAAGGGTAAGGAAATTACGATTGTGCTAGAACCAAAAGCCGCTGCCAAGGTACTCATCCAAGCCTTTGATAAACCCCAGCTGTCAAAACTGGTTAAGTTACTGATTCCAGCAACTCGTGCTTCTTCCTAGAGCCAACAAGCTGGGTTTTTTGGTTATCTTCCTAAGTGCCGTGATGCCAGCTGCATGGCATCATAAATATCCACATCCCCATCCCCATCAGCATCTAGAAAGCCACTGAGTACAGAATTAGAACCAAGGGGATTCTCAATATTGGTGCCAGTCTTGAGGAAATTCAATACCACGGGGACTAGGGTGGGTAGCATAGCTTGGATGATACCAGCATTAATGCCTGTCTTGCTAGTAATTTCTCCAACAAGCTCCTGGATCTGAGGCGCACTAAAGAGCATATTGACCACTTGAGAACTAGCACCAATGCCACCAAATTGATTAACTAGTGCTTGTACCTGCTCATCTCCTTCACTTGTGCGCTTTTGTTGGAGGGCTGAACGCACATACTTACCTACAATTGAGGTAGCAGATTGCACGGCTGAGGGATTGGTGTGATGGTTACCACTCAACTGCTGTACCGTGTCCAGAATATCCCCTAGCTGACTAGAACTAGCTTGTTGTGTAGGACTATTAATGGCACTGAGAATAGTATTGAATAAGCTCATTGTTTTTTTTACAGATTTAAACAGTCAGATTTATTCAGATTTAAACAGTTATTTCCAAAATCAATTATAAATTACTGATTTAGTTTCCCACTATAGCTGATAGCTGACTACTTAATGTGAAGTCTCCTCCACTACACCCTTCGAGTTAGCTAGGGCTTTCTGTCTCCTGCACTGTTGCCTCAATCCACACTTATTACAGGTCTTATACACAGAGGTGATTAGACAGCGGATCGGGCTGATGGAGATCGGGGAATTCTTGTCGGATATTCTAACATTAATAATTAAAACCTCTCGTATCTTCCATGCCCCTGCCACGCTTACTAACCCTAATTATTGGTCTCATTATTATTCTGGGGCTAATGCTTTGGTTGATTAATGGTCTGTACCAACTGTATATCCAAATTTCCTTTACTGCTCCCCTACTGGCTAATTTACTGCTCCTGTTGGTGATTACCTTGCTAGGGCTACTAATATGGGCCTTAATCTACACCATGGGGTTATTTGGTAAATCCCGGAAACGGCCAGGTAAGGGTCGTCTGGAACCTAAAGCCCCCGAGGTGAAAACCGAAGCAGCAGAAGAAACCCTTAAAGCAGTAAGGCAACAGGTCAAACAGATTCAGGATGAAGTGTCACGGCAAGCGATGCTGCGCCGCTCTGAAGAAATTGAAGCTATCCTCTCCCGTGGGGAACTGTTAGTGGTAGTGTTTGGTACTGGTTCAGCGGGCAAAACCTCTCTAGTGAATGCTTTGATTGGTCGGATGGTGGGTCAAGTGGGTGCGCCCATGGGAACGACGGAGGTTGGGGAAACCTACAAACTAAAGCTGAAGGGATTAGAACGCCCGATTCTGATTACTGATACACCAGGAATTTTAGAATCTGGTGTGGTTGGCACTCAGCGAGAGCAATGGGCACGACATTTGGCAACGGAAGCGGATTTGTTGTTGTTTGTGGTGGATAACGATTTACGACACTCAGAGTATGATCCATTCGAAAAATTGGCACAGATTGGGAAGCGATCGCTTCTTGTCTTCAATAAAATTGACCTGTACACGGAACAAGACTCAGAAAGGGTTCTAGCACGATTGCGCCAGCGAGTAAGGGGCTTTATTCCTGCTTCAGATGTAGTTGCGATCGCAGCCAATCCCCAGCCTGTTACCCTAGAAAATGGTCAACTTTGCCAACCTGAACCGGAAATTTTGCCCTTAATCCGTCGCTTAGCTGCTGTATTAAGAGCAGAGGGAGAAGAGTTGATTGCTGATAACATTCTGTTACAATCCCAGCGCTTAGGCCAAGAAGCTCGACACATCCTCGACAAGCAGCGCAGGCGAGAAGCAGAGAAAGTGGTGGAACGGTTCCAGTGGATTGGGGCCAGTGTAATTTCTCTGACTCCCTTACCTGTGGTGGATTTATTAGCAACTGCAGCAGTAAATGCCCAAATGGTAGTCGAAATTGGCAAAATCTACGGCTGTGAACTGAATATGGAACGGGGTAGGGAATTAGCCCTATCCTTGGGAAAAACTTTAGCTAGTTTGGGTATTGTCAAGGGAGCGATTCAAATCCTTAGCACTACACTAAGACTGAATCTTGCCACCTATGTTGTCGGCAAAGCCATTCAGGGGGTAACTGCTGCTTATCTGATCCGAATTGCTGGGAAAAGCTTTATTGAATACTTCCGCAATGACCAAGACTGGGGAGATGGAGGGATGAGTGAAGTAGTCCAAAAGCAGTTTCAGTTAAACCAGCGGGATGAGTTTATTAAAGCTTTTGTCAGTGAAGCGATCGCAAAAGTGGTCCAACCTCTGACCGGAAAATCAGAAGCCCAATCACCAATCGATGAAAGGGACGAAATCAAGGACAAAGGCAGGAAATCCTAAACTACAGCCAGAATGCCTATCAAATCGACTCAAATTCTTGTTTAATGAAATAGAGTAGATTCAATGTTTTCTCCAGCCCCCCATGCCCCTCACATCAATGGGGGATTTCTTTTTATCTATTGTTTTCTATATCGTTTTCTTAAGTAGACGCATCTACTACCTATAGTATATGCACTAGGTAGCAAGTTTCACCCTGCCCCGATGTACAGCGTGGAGCAATCTGTCGATGGAGTCTCTCTCTTCGGAGGTGAGTGAATCCTCCAATAGTGCTGCCATCAATCCATATCGATCAGCAAGAGTAATTTTTCCAGAGCTGCTAACTTTAGCAAATAGTTCTGGTATAGCACCGGGAATAAGACGAACTGGAGCCAACATTATACTATAGGGTAATGGCTGTTGTTTATATTTTTAACCTTTTTCCGGAGCTTGGGGATGTGGGGCTATACCCCCTGTAATATCAAATCTGCTTGGGCACCCACTTTCTACTTCCACTAAGCGTGGGTCTTTTCTTCTGCTGAATGCTTCTAAGGAGACCCTACTTCTGAGCTAAGAGTGCTTTAGCCTTTTGCCACAGAGCATCCAACTCATCCAAGGTGTAATCAGACAGTGGGCGCTCAGCCAATGCTTCGACTTGCGCTAACCTTTCAATAAACCTTCCCTGGGTTCCCTGCAAAGCAGCTGAAGGGTCAAGGTCATACCAACGCGCAATATTAATCAGAGTAAACAATACGTCTCCCAATTCTGCTTCCTGGTGGGCTTTATCGTCCTGTTCAAGTGCTTGTTGAAACTCAGCCAATTCTTCGTGAAACTTATCCCAAACTCCCTCAACATTATCCCACTCAAACCCACCACTAGCGGCCTTTTTCGATATCTTCATCCCAGCCATTAGAGGGGGAAGGGTTTTACTATAGCGACTCAGTTTACGACTCAATAATTGCTTATCCGCAATGGTTTCTCCTTTCTCTGCTGCCTTAATGTTTTCCCAGTTTTGACGAACCTCCTCGACATTATCAACCTCGACATCACCGAAAACATGGGGATGACGGCGGATTAGCTTTTGAGTAATCCCCTGAGCTACCTCGGTCAAGCTAAACTGACCTTGCTCACTACTAATTTGAGCTTGCAGAACTACCTGCAATAACAAATCACCCAACTCCTCTGCGATCGCATTTTGCTCCTCACTGCGAATTGCATCCACTACTTCATAAGCTTCTTCAATTACATAAGGAATTAGGGATTGAGGGGTCTGAGCCAAATCCCAAGGACAACCACCCTCAGGCGATCGCAATCTGGCTACTACATCAATCAACTCTTGCAAAGCGGCCAACATCGACACCTGATTAACTGGCTGAGCTTGTTGAGGGGAACTACACATAAAACCGAAAAGCGAAACGCAACTTAATTATTCTTAACGAAATCCAGCACCAATGCCAAATTTTATGTAAGCATTCAGCTATCAGCGTGTCGCGTATCAGCTATCAGCTATTAGCTATCAGCTTATGCCCACGCTACTTGAAGTGCTATCAGCTTTCAGGCGCTTTAACTGTACGGGGTCGGATTAGTAAAGCGAGCAGGGATTTTCAACCAGCCGTACCAGCACCCCCCACCTTGTTTACTACCGACCGTTGATTAGCTGAGGGCTGACAGCTGATAGCTGTTGGCGTAGCCTGCGCGTAGCGCATATGCTTACCTCTTGCTTTTGCGTGCTTTGGGTCTTTGTGGTTTTGTCTTACCCGCACCCCTGGCCTTGCTCCTCCCTTGCTTGCCAGACCATAACCCCGTGATCCCCCCTTTTTTAAACTGCTTATAAGCCGAACTTCCCCAATCACTGACAAAATGCGCGATCGCACCCAACTCCAATCCGACCACACAGGCCATCAACCAGGTACGATATTCCCACACCCTACCCCCCAGCCCTTGAATCAGCTCCAGCCAACGATCCGGTTCATCTTGGAATAGCTGAAACACCAGCAATCCCACACCCCCAAACAAGACAATCCAATTGGCTAGATAAAGCAGTCGCAAAATTGTCCCAATCACTGGTCCATGAGAAAAAATAGAACGGTGAGGCACCATCCTCTGATAAGGGATCCAAATCCAGCGCAACCAGCCCCAACGCTTAAAGGGTCGAGAGTATAGGTCTAAGTCAGGGCTAAACATCAAGCCACCGAACAGGAAGCCTCCAGCTACAATCAAGGTCAAATCACTACTCCGGGTTACTACCAGGCTCAAAACCGTGACTACTGGCAAACTCCACAAGGTTATGCGATCATGTATATAGCCAGAGGACATATTATTTTTTATAGTTGTTGTCGTCTTTGGAAAAATATGCTATAGTAAGTAAGTATTGCATACGGGCGGTTAGCTCAGCGGTAGAGCGCCTGCCTTACAAGCAGGACGTCACTGGTTCGAATCCAGTACTGCCCATGTCCGTCAAATTCCAAGGTTAGTAAACAGCTAGAAAAAATGTCGCAGAGTCTACCAAAAACTCTTATTATTTGTTAGACTTAAATTAGGGTAACACCGACAGGGATTATTATGTAACTTAAATTAAAGCCGAAAACCAAGGGTTTAATAGTTGCGCTGTAATCCCGGTGGAACCAACTTTGTTGACATTTTTATGGCGCTCGCGGGATATTCCGTCAGAGAAGCGCGGAGATACCCCCTGGATGCTATTGCATCTTGCATTGGCGGGCCTTGGTCTATCTTGGTAGACTTTGGTAGCTAAAAAGTATCGGTTTACGAATTTATTCCTCAATGGATATTTTTTTTCTTCTGTTGTCGGGAATCCCTATCTTGATGCAGTCGCTCATGAGGAGGGGCGGCATCAAGACAATGAAAAGCCATTTTTACACAAATGGCTTGTAGGGATCGTAAGCATTCAGCTATCAGCATTCAGCTATCACTTATTAGCTATTACCATTCAGTTAATGCCCTACGGCCACGCTGTCTTGATGCAAAGCGCGAGTGGGGGAAACCCGCTTTGGTGGCGCTGCATCGCTACTTCAGGTGCTTTTGAAGAAAACAGGTAACCATTTGTTTAATCTGAGTTACGTAACCCCCAAAGCTGAAAGCCCCGTGTTTTTAAACCGGGTCAGAAGTTACCGCAAGAATAGTGCAGCCTTTATAGTTGGTAGGCTATGCATTAAAGGTGACAGGTTTTGTTGTAAGGCTGCACTATTCTAAGGTTTCGTCTCCGGGATGAAAGCTAGTAGCGACTTTAGTCGCCGTGAAAAAGGTTTGACTATAACTTGACAGTTTTCCTCAAACGTACTAGCGTAATAATATAACAGAATAGGTCGAGTTCTGATGATCATAATAGAGTTTAAGGCATACGGGAAACCTATCCAATATCAAGCTATAGAAGAAGCAATTCGGACAGTCAAATTTATCCGTAATAGCTGCATCCGTCTATGGATGGACAATAAAGGGACGGGGAAATATGACCTTAGCAAATATTGCAAGATACTTGCTAAAGAATTCTCATTTGCCAATGAATTAAACTCTACTGCTCGGCAAGCTGCGGCTGAAAGGGCATGGTTAGAAGTTACCGTAAGAAGAGTGGAGCCTTTATAGGCGACAGGCTATGCAAAAAAGGGTTAAAACTCATGAAATAAGGCTCCACTCTTCTAAGGTTTCATCTCCGGTCATCAATTTCTCGCTTCTTTGAAAACTGCAAGAAAAAGGTACCAGGAAAGAAAGGTTTTCCTAGCTTTCAAAAACACTGTAGGTCGGTTGAGTATAAGCAATCAGGATGGAAGTTATCCCCTGACAAGAAATCAATCACTTTCAGTGACAAGAAGGGAATTGGAAAGCTAAAGCTCAAGGGTACCTGGGACTTGTGGCGCTTGGACAAGAAGCAAATTAAACGGGTTCGCATTGTAAAAAGGGCTGATGGGTATTATGTTCAATTTTGCATCTCTGCTGAGATAAATGAACAATTGGATCCAGTTGACGCTACTGTAGGATTAGATGTAGGGCTAAAAGATTTATACACCGATTCTAGAGGTAACACAGAACCCAATCCCCGATTTTATAGAACTGGGGAAAAGCGTCTGAAATTTTATCAGCGTCGAGTATCTCGAAAAAAGAAAGGCTCATCTAACCGTAAGAAGGCCGTTAATAGACTAGGCAGACAACATCTCAAAATAAGTAGGCAGCGTGAAGAACATGCCAAGAGACTGGTTAGAAGTTACCGCAAGAAGAGTGCAGCCTTTATAGTTGATAGGCTATGCATCAAAGGTGGCAGGTTTTGTTGTAAGGCTGCACTCTTCTAAGGTTTCGTCTCCGGCACGTTGCGTAATCCGGTCTAACGACCTGGTCGCCTATGAAGATTTGAGAGTGAAAAACCTGGTTAAAAACCATTGTCTAGCTAAATCTATTAACGATGCAGGTTGGTATCAATTCAGAAAATGGTTAGAGCACTTTGGCCAAAAATTTGGTAGAGTCACCGTTGCGGTAAATCCTGCCTATACAAGCCAGAATTGTTCAGATTGTGGCGAAGCGGTTAAAAAGTCACTGTCAACTAGGACTCATGTCTGTAAGTGTGGGTGCCAGTTAAACCGAGACCACAACGCTGCAATCAATATCCTGAAAAGAGCCTTGGGTACGGTGGGGCACACCGGAACCTGGATCATTGATCCAAACTCTTGTGGAGAATCGACCTCTACTCTTCCTGATTCCGGTCTGGTTGAGCAAGTTGGCTCTATGAAGCAAGAATCCCCGCGTCTAATGACCGGGGAGTGTCAAGTCAGCTAATCGAGACGACTGACCGCTGACCGCTGACCGCTGAATGCTTACTAGCGATCGCTATAAGTGTTGGTTAGTAAGCTTTGTAGGGATTATTTTCTAAAAATTTATCATAGCCACACTGGCAGAGCCATTTTCCTTCACCTGTTTGTAGTCTTGAAGTTGCTTTTCCAGCTCAACATGCAGGTGATCAATCTCCTCTTTTTCCAGGATTTCTAATATAGCTAGATTCAAGTTTTGCTGGGCAGCAATGTATAGGTTTGTATCAATCACAAATACCCTAACTATAATCACACGAGCATTCTCTTCAATGTGGGAAAATAAAACTAACATGTTCTGCTTATGCAAGCCATCGATAGACGGAATTTTATCTTCAATAGCCTGACAAATGCGGCTAGTTTGCTTAGCCGAAATTCCATCAACTTTTAGAGTTAAATTTATGCCCCACTCAAAGGTATCGCCAGTCTTCTGGGACCAATTTTCCACAACGCCAGCAATCATTTTAGAATTGGGAACTTTTTTGATAGAACCCCACTCAGTCAGACGAAGCTGTGTACTTCTTAGACCAATACTGACGATCTGAACAAAACCATTGACTCCGTCCACTGCTACCCAGTCACCGGGTTTATAGAGACCATCAGCGTAGATAATCACCGTACAAAACCAGTCATAGATAATATCTTTCATTAACAAACCTAAGGCGACACCTGCACCACCGACTAGACCGATCAGTGCACCGGCCGATGTCCCCAACAAAATCTCACTGGCTTTAATCACAGCAATCAGGATTGCTGCTGTCTGAAAAAGCCTTGGGAAGTAGGGGACGAACAAATCGTCCAGTTCAGTTTCAGTGTGTGCCGCCAATCCCGCTAGCAGCTCCCCCAGTAGTGGAGCAGCACGGTAAAGAATATAGGTGGCAATGAACAGAGCGCTCACAAAGAGCATCTCGGGGATTTTCTGATTCTGTTCAGGACTAAGATGGGTTGCCGCAACACTATGTACTAGCCATAATCCAGCCAGCCAAATTAGCCAGCCTAATGGTGCCCTAAGAATCTTAATAAACTCATCGTCTAGGGTAGTTTCTGTAGCGCTAGTCAGACGCTCGATTCTGTCAATGATTATGGCAGTGAACAAACCTCGACATATCTGGGTAAGGAGGAGGATGATCACCATAATAACTATCGTGGAAAGAGGGATGTTGCCGAACTGGAAGTCGGAATCAAATATCCTTTCTTTGATTAAGTTGATAAGGTTTTCCATAGTTTTGACTAAAAAAGAACAGCAGAGAGCTCCATCTACCTAGTTGGCACTGGTTTTTAAACTTAGATATTGCACTAGGACAAAACTACTTAATAATAGGTAAAATTGGCTCAAATCGCATGGTATTTAAAGACTAGTTATTAGTTACTATTTTTCTATAATAACTAGTCAGAGTTTTATCAATGTAGATAATAACTTGTGTTCCATGAATCCTAACTAAGAGGTTGTCTGAGAAGTCTCATTTGCTACATCAAAGCCCCCTAAATCCCCCGAGCAATCCCTCGCTCGGGGGACTTTTAGCCGCAAATTGATTCTTGTTCCCCCCAGAATTGGGGGGCTAGGGGGGCAAAATTCAGTATCAAAAAACTTTTCAGATATCCTCTAAGAAGTTATTAGCTTTTATTTAAAGGTAAGACACTTCAGTATAATCGAAAAAAAACAATACCAACTATAGTAATAACACTGATCATAAATGTATTATCAATTAACGTAGTAATTGCTTAAGTAAGAGGACGTAGAAACTACGATTCAAGGAATCAAGAATCCAGCTATAGCGTTTTCAAAGGAGTTGTCAAGTCATAGATTGTGGAAAAAGGCAATAGACAATAGGCAATAGCTCCAGATTTTTATAGTAAAATCAAATAAGATATTCTCAGTTTTCCAATCGTTTTAAAACGCTATATAATACTGATATAGCAATCCTAAAGTTTTTGTTAAAAATACGTTATCTTCAAATAGTTTTGATAAAAAAAATGGCCTGTTAACCATTCCAAAACTAACACCATCAACTAACCTATCAAATCTCCATAGTTTTCCCTTGAATTTAAATAATTAATATTTCAATCAACTCTTAGTAGTTCGTACTTAATTATTGTCTCGACTATCAGTTTATATCTAACTCAGCTAAAATTTATAA
The DNA here is from genome assembly GCF_010692525.1 of Moorena sp. SIO3B2. Classification (NCBI taxonomy): domain Bacteria; kingdom Bacillati; phylum Cyanobacteriota; class Cyanophyceae; order Coleofasciculales; family Coleofasciculaceae; genus Moorena; species Moorena sp. SIO3B2. The sequence continues at coordinate 89,313 of NZ_JAAHHE010000010.1, read as the reverse complement.
ATTTTAAGGTAAAATAACTAAAACTTTAAGTAGATCAAGATTGGATAAAAAAAAATATGATGATATAAAATTCGATAGTTTATCCCTTTCCCCACAAGGGAAAAGGGAACAGGGAAAAGGGAACAGGGAAACATAGGCAGGCGTGGTAGGTGTTTAAAGTGTGGTAAATATGGTAAGTGTGGGGCGCGGGGAGCAACTGGCGTCCTTTCCACGGGGCTTTAGTAGAGCCCCTGGCTTAACAGCAGGACGTCACTGGCTCGAATCAAGTACTGCCCATGTCTGTTGAATGCCAAGGTTATTGGTAGCAGTGTTGCTACCATTCTTGAGTCATTGGCAGCATATTCCACAAGAAGCACCGATTCCTAACGTAGTGAGTCATCGGTAGCTTCTTAGTGATGGTGTTTACTTATGCTGTTTTGTGGCTCCGAATGTACGGTGGTGGCTAACTTGGGCACCAGAGTTCCATAAGTAACTGAATTACGAACCTTCCTGCCAACCTTCAATAGCTGCGAACAAAACATTCACCAAGGGATGATCTACCGCCTCTTTAAATGCCTCTGTTCCCCCCGTTTTTAAGACATTAATCACCCTTTGTTTTAGGGTGGGTTTACCTTCAATCTGATCCACCGCCTTAGCCACCACTGCCATTTTTTCAGCATTGGTTGAAGTGGGGTTAGTTTGGGACAGTTGCTCTAAAAGCTGTTGAATTTATGCTGCTGCCTCAGTTAAATTATGGTCTTTGGAATAGTCGTTTAACGTACCACCGTGCTGATCTCTATTAGCGAAGCCACCACCAAATTTGGCACCACGGAGGTCATTGTTAATTGGCTGTTCAGACATAGTGTTTCCCTCATTGTGATAATTTTCTGCATACAAACTCGGACGCTGTAGCGCTGTTTCTACCTGTCTAATTAAAAGATTAATTAAATTATCTTTTTCTTGAATCAAACGTAGCAAAGCATCTTGAGATAAAGATTTAAGTTCTTCTTTCCGTTGAAGGTTTTCCTTTGGCTTCCAGGTGCTACTCAGAGATTGCTGCATCAACTTTGACTGCTCGCTCCATGGAAGCGATTGGATAGTTTGCTTGATAGTTCTAAAGAATTCGACAATGGCTTCTTCTCTTTGATAGTTTGATATTCCAGGATACTCAAAAATTCTGGGGATTGAATAGGGAATAGTGTGATATCTGAGAAACTGTTCAAGAGTATAAAAAGCAATGAGATGTTGTTCGTAGGAAAGACTCTTCCTTTTTTCTAAAAAGCGATCGCATAACTCAATTACTGCCCTATACACGTTGTCTGGTAAATTTTCGACAAAGTACCTTGTAAATTCTTCGTCTGTCATCCCTTATCTGTAATCAGTTCAGCAACTTGTTTGTAAAATGTTCAATATTTTAATATTTTTTAAATTTTTCCATATAGTTCCATGCCTGTTTGAAAATCTAAATTTCCGGAAAACTTGAATGTTTCTACTTCTTTGCTCTTTAAGCCTTGTGGCGGCACAACTGCTTTATATATAAGGAGAGTTTTTTGAATAAAAAGAGCCAAGCAATCTCCTAAATCGAGATACGCTAGAGCCTGGAATTGTTGAGATGATTATTCTAATGAAGGTAGACAAATAATCGCAGTATAACAATACTGAATTTCATCAATTCTCGTATTAACTGTTTCTAAGCTATTAGACTGACTGCGCTCTAACTTATCTAAGTTACCTATATCGGCATCTCGTTCGTATAAAGCCTTAAATATAGTCCCAATTTGCTCAAAAAATTGTTCCCTGTCATAGGATTAAAATATTTTATTAGGTCTCTTATTATTAGGAATTGGTAGCATACCCATGTTTAACGAACAACTAACTAAAACTTTAACTATATAAAGCTTGTATAAAAAAAAATATGATGAGAGAAAATTCGATAGTTTATCCCTTGATCCACAATGGATATCATCTATAGCATTTACAAGGGAACAGGGAACCGGGAATAGGGAACAGTAGGAAAAAGCTCGGAAGATTTTTTGGTGTTATTAAAAAGCGATGCAGAGGTGCGACCCGTGGCGAATTTAATTCGTCTACGGAAAACGCACCTAAGCGGTCTTGACCACACTGCATCGCTACTCCCTACTCCCTACTCCCTACTCCCTAAAATCTAGGACGAGGGTACCTAACCCTTAGCCTTTTGGCCTTTAGGCCACGCTACGCGAACGGCCAGGCTACGCGAACATCCTTCTAGGCATAAACTTTTTGATAGTAAGCTTGATACTCTTGGGATAGCAATGGTTGCCACCAATCCCGGTTGCTTAGATACCACTCAATAGTTTTACGTAGTCCACCTGCTAAGGTTTCTGTTGGTACCCAACCCAGTTCAGTTTTAATTTTAGTCGCATCAATAGCATACCGACGGTCATGGCCTGGGCGGTCTTTGACAAAGGTAATTAACTGTTGTGCTGGAGCGACCGGTAGATCAGGGGCTAATTCATTCATCAGCTCGCAAATCTGGTGAACTAGGTCAAGGTTTTTGACTTCGTTATTGCCACCAATGTTATAGGTTTCTCCTGGTTGACCTTTGTGAATCACTACATCTAAAGCACGACAATGATCACCTACATACAGCCAATCTCGAATATTTTGTCCATCCCCGTAGACCGGTAGAGATTTGCCCAACAGGATGTTGATGCACATCAGGGGAATTAATTTTTCAGGAAAATGATAGGGTCCGTAGTTATTGGAGCAATTGGTGATAATAGTCGGAACCCCATAGGTATGGTAATAAGCGCGGGCAAGATGGTCACTGCCAGCTTTGGAAGCAGAATAGGGACTGTTGGGGGCATAGGGTGTGGTTTCACAGAAGGCTGGGTCATCAGCACTTAGACTGCCATAAACTTCATCCGTGGAAACATGGAGGAAGCGATAATCCCTTGGTTGTCCTTGATTTTGCCATTGTTGCCGGAAGGATTCTAGTAGGGTGAAGGAACCGACCACATTAGTGCGGATAAAAGCATCGGGTCCTAAAATGGAGCGGTCAACATGGGATTCAGCAGCAAAGTGGGCGACAGTGTCGATGCTTTCTTCCTGAAGCAGGCGGTCTACTAGAATGCGATCGCATATGTCTCCCTGGACAAACCGCAAATTTGCTTTGTCTTCCAGACCGGCCAGATTCTGGCGGTTTCCAGCATAGGTAAGAGCATCTAGTACCACCACGCGATCGCCTGGGTACTGTTCACACCAGTGATGAACAAAATTCGAGCCAATAAATCCTGCACCACCTGTTACTAGTAATTGGCGAGGTTGTCTAGTAGTCAGGGATTTTTGTTCAAAAGAATTCATGATTAGTTTGAGTGGGTTAGTGCTTCAATGGGTTAGTAGAAAAGTAAGCATTGAGCTATCAGCTATCAGTTATCAGCATTCAGCATTCAGCTATCAGTTATCAGCATTCAGCCATCAGCTATCAGCTATCAGCCATTGGCCAATGGCTTTTACCCAGACCTTCAATTCTCATTAATATCGAATTATTAAATTCGATCGTTCAAGGTTTATTTTCAGCTGACCGCTGATCGCTGACGGCTGACCGCTGAATTATTACCTTAAGTTAGTTCAACTTGAGAGTCATCACCAATCATGAATCGTAAAGCTTTTGGATGTTGGGGTGCAGCTTTAACTTGAGCTCGTTCTCCAATTAAACTATCAACAATTCGTTGATGAATCCCCGTTAATTTAGCACCTTTTAGAATCACGCTATGCTCAATGTCAGCATCTAAGAGAGTAGCTTGGTCAGCAATGCTAGTATATGGACCAATGAAGCAGTTTTCCAGATGGCAGTTTTCCCCAATGGTAACTGGACCACGAATGGTACAATTAGTAATATAAGACCCCTTACCAATCTGTACCCGTCCGCTAATTCGACTTTCGGAGTCAATTTCACCATCAACAGCAGATTCTAGACAAGTATCTAGAATAATCTGGTTAGCAGCTAACAAGTCATCTTTTTTCCCAGTATCCAGCCACCAACCTTTGATTTGAAAAGCTTCTACATTTTTTTGCTGATCAATCAAGTATTGAATCGCATCGGTAATTTCCAGTTCCCCTCTAGCAGAAGGCTGGATGTTAGCAATTGCTTGATGGATAACAGGGGAAAATAGGTAAACACCTACCAGTGCGAGATTAGAAGGAGGAACTTTCGGTTTTTCTACTAGCTGCAACACTCGCCCGAATTCATCGACTTTGGCAACACCAAAGGCAGTAGGATTATCTACCTCCCGTAGCAGGGTCAGGGCATCCAGATTTTTGTTCTGGAAATTCTCGACAAATAAGTTCAGTTCACTTTGAACCAAGTTGTCTCCCAAGTACATTACAAAGGGAGAATCTCCGAGAAAGGGTTGGGCGACTTTAACGGCGTGGGCAAGTCCTAAGGGTTGGTCTTGGAGGATATAGGTAATGTTAGCTCCGAAGCGATCGCCATTTCCTGTTTTAGCCTTAACTTCTTCCCCAGTTTCAGGACTGATAATAATACCGATATCAGTAATACCAGCAGCGATAATGGCTTCAAGCCCATACCACAAAATTGGTTTATTAGCAACAGGTACTAACTGTTTGGCACCAGTATAAGTTAGGGGACGTAAACGAGTGCCTTTTCCCCCAGAAAGAATCAGTGCTTTCATAAGCTATATAAAATCCTCACTATAAAGTCTGAAATATGAAATATGAATTATTAAGGTTGTTCGCCCTTGGCATTCGGTGAAGGGTAGGTTGAAGGTTGTTCGCCCTTGGCGTTCCCGTAGGGTAGGTTGAAGGTTGTTTGGTTGTTTGGTTGTTTGGTTGGCAGGTTGTTTGGTTGAACTTGAACTATAGCGGTTCTCATACTAATCAGGTACACAGGATTGTTTTCCGATGCCCGATGCCCGATGCCCGATGCCCGATTCCCTACTCCCTACTCCCTACTCCCTATGCTTATAGCAATTACCCAAGCTTTTGATAAAGTTCTGCTAGCATTTGCCTCAAAGATTGACGCCAATGGGGCGGATAGCTTCCCAAGGTTTGGGATATTTTCTGGTTTGAGAGAACTGAGTAAGCTGGACGCTGAGCGGGAGTGGGGTATTCTGGGGTAGTAATTGGGACAACTCGCTGCAATTTTAAGGGGAAGCCCAGCAGTTTGGCTTCTTCAAAGATGGCAACGGCAAAGTCATACCAACTGGTGACACCAGTGTTGGTGAAGTGATAGATTCCTCCTAGCATTGGATTAGAATCCATTGCTTGCAAAAGTTGAGTAATGGTTACTGCTATATCTTTAGCCCAGGTAGGAGTACCCACTTGATCCGCTACCACCCGAAGCTCTTCTCGCTCAGCCCCTAGTCGTAACATGGTTTTGACAAAGTTGCCATGACCACGAGTACCATAAACCCAAGCAGTCCTAAGGATGAGAATGCGATCGCATTTTTGCTGCACCCCTTCTTCCCCTTGCAGTTTCGACTTACCATAAGAACCGATGGGATTAGGAGTGTCTTGCTCCGTGTAAGGAGTATTTTTTTTGCCATCGAACACATAGTCGGTGGAAATATGGAGCAGGATGGCTCCTAAATTCTGAGCTTCCTCTGCCATGATGGTTGGAGCAACAGCATTAATCGATTTAGCCAGTGCCAGTTCTGTCTCTGCTTTATCCACAGCCGTGTAAGCCGCTGCATTGACAATCACGTCAGGCTTAATCTGATGAATTACCTGACGAATACTCTCTGGCTCAGCTAAGTCCATATCGCTGCGCCCCACACCGATGACTTGGCCTAGGGGACTCAGAGTATCTTCCAACTCTTGACCCACTTGTCCAGTAATCCCAGTGAGTAAGATTTTTTTCATGCAAAAACCTCGGCTGTTTTGAAAGACTTACCCGCTTGATCTTTAGCCGACAGACTGGGAGAGTCGGTCAGAGGCCAATGAATGGCTAGGTCAGGGTCATTCCACACAATAGTCCGCTCGTGATCAGGAGCGTAGAAGTCAGTAGTCTTATATAAAACTTCAGCGAATTCAGAGACTACCAGGAATCCGTGGGCAAATCCAGCTGGAATCCAGATTTGTTGTTTATTTTCTGCACTCAGCAAACAACTAACCCACTGTCCAAAGGTCGGGGAGCTTTTTCTAATATCCACTGCCACATCAAATATAGTTCCGAGTAAAACCCGCACCAGTTTACCTTGGGGCTGCTGAATCTGGTAGTGTAATCCTCGAAGCACCCCTTGGGCTGAACGGGAATAGTTATCCTGGACAAACTCAGCGGTGATCCCAGCTTTATCTGCTAGAACTCGTTTATTGTAGCTTTCAAAGAAAAAACCACGGTCATCACCAAAGACACGGGGTTCAAGAATTAAGACTTCGGGTATTTTGGTTTCAATAACGTTCATACAGTTCTCTGGTTGATTAGCTAAGCCTCTTAAAGTGACCAACTCCTCATCAAGTTTGTGTTATCTACACTGAAAGAATTTCAATACTTTGTAAACTTTTTGTGAAATATCTCAGCTTGACACTTTCCTCCCTAGTAGTCTGTTAATTGAAAACAAGATTGATAGGGGAGTAATTATAATAGTAGTCTGCACTCAAGTAGACTACACCTAGTTGTGTAGAAAGGGAGGGATGGCAAGATGGGGAAGATCGATCGAGGCTTAATCTGACGAACTTTTGTATTCTACTGAATTTAAAATTGCTATCAGGATTTCGTAAAGGCGAATGGTGTAAACTATCGAAAAAATTAAATTTACTAAACTAAATTAACGAAAAGTCATTCAGATTACCGATTACCCATTACTTCAAGAACAAAATTACGAAAGAGCACTACTACCTCTGGGATGATTTGATGTCCCATGTCAAATTCTTGATACTTGACCTGTATCCCTAAACCAGTTAGAGTATATCTAGCATTGTGAGCAGCCATTAACGGTACAACCTCGTCTTGTCTACCATGAACTATCAAAATTGCTGGTAACGATGAGCCTGTAGGAGGTTGGGTTCGGCTATGTAAATAGCCACTCATGGATACTAAGCCTGCTATTGGCAAGGTCAACCCTACATCTAATGTCATGGCTCCGCCTTGGGAAAATCCACTCAGAATGGTGCGGGATAGGGGCACGCCAGTGCTCACTTCGTTCGCGTAGCGTGGCCTTTTGGCCAGGGATTTGAGCCAATCAATTAGCTGCTGTCTGCTTTCGGTTAAGCCTTGATACTCCGGGCCATTCAAATCATACCACATTTTACCCTCAGGTACAGCAGGATGGTCAAAGGGAGCTTCAGCAAATAGAAACTGATAGTCTGGTAAGTTTAGCGCCTTAGCCAAAGATACCAAATCTTGGGAGTTGGCTCCAAAGCCATGTAAGCAGACAATTAATCCAGCTGGTGGTTGATTGTTGGTAGGGGGAATGTTAATATAGTTCAGCTGCAAAGATTTATCTCCATCAGAGTAGGTGATCTCTTGAGAATTGTACGCTTTTTGGCAAGCAGTTGATAACAGCGTTATTCCCAGAGCTACTAAACTTTGGAATAGAAATTTTCGTCGCTTAAATGAATTGATTTTCACAAGTAATAGGCTTTGGAAGGTTGGGAGGTTGAACGCGCACGCGTGGCCTATTGGCCAAGGTTGGGAGGTTGGAGGTTGGGAGGTTGAAGGTTGGGAGGTTGAAGGTTGGGAGGTTGAAGGTTGGGAGGTTGAAGGTTGGGAGGTTGAAGGTTGGGAGGTTGAAGGTTGGGAGGTTGGGAGGTTGAAGGTTGAACGCGATGGACTTCGTCCCGCTTTCAGCGAACCCGTGGCCTATTGGCCAAGGTTGAAGGTTGGAGGGTTGAACGCGATGGCGTGGCCTATTGGCCAAGGTTGAAGGTTGAAGGCTTGGAGGTGGTTTTTGTCCAGGCGTCCGTTGTAGGGTAGGTTGGAGTTTGATGATTGACGGTGAGGGAATCTCAAATTAACATTACTGATTACTGATTACTGATTACTGATTACTGATTACTGATTACTGATTACTGATTACTGATTAATGATTACCGATTACCCTCAATCGTTCCACCATTGACCAACGCCTTGCCTGTTGCTGTTGCTAGAGAAAACTGCACAGGTTAAATAGCCTGACATCTATATACTAGTAGAGTGCTGTCTCAATCGGTTATGGATGCATCTAGATACTCGACAATTCGGGTATTTGACCCAACCAATAACGAAAAAGGCTACAAAGTCTGCCATCAACAGGAAGCACAGGAGTTTTTTCAACAAACACTCCTGGGATTGGATCAAAAGGAAAGGTTATTAGCTCAGTGGGAGCGAGGTATCCAGGATTTACTGCTATCCTGGTTTCGTGCTGAGCTATCTACTGTTGATACTACATGTGATACTAAATACCGGGTGTTAGCTGGACTGTGTCTTCGGTGCTATGTTTCAATGCCTATCCTAAAGGCTTGTAAAAAACTAGCGAGTCAGTTTTGCCTTGACTATCGGTTAACTTACCGTGAGCTGCTATCCTATGTACTCAATGATGATGGCAAAACTCCGATTATTCTCGATAGTGATGGCAAAGCTCAACTGGTTGTTAATAAGCAAGGTGAGATTGAACCTGGACTTGGTCAGTTTTTTACGATTGATGTCTTGGCAAGCTATCGTCTGAACTCACCAGCTCGCTTCAGTTTGGACAATTGGGCATATCTGAAAACCAAACAACATCCTGATATCAAACGTTGCTTAGCTGAACAGGGATTGCCCTTGTCCAGTAACTGGTCACTGTTGGGACGAGTTAAACTCAGACACCTTGAACAGCTCTATCCACGCGATCGCAAACTAGTAGAAACCTTCCATACTGTCTATTCTCAAGACAGACAACAGCAGCGGCGCCATAGAGTTAACCATAAACTTAACCCTAGAGTTAACCAATGCCTTGAGCCTAGGGATGACCAACTCCAAGACATGCTCCACCTGTTGCCAGAACGTGGTGTTATCATCAATTCCACCAAAGAGCTTCACAAAGAACTAACCAGGATAGCCAAGGGTCTGCAAGAAGAGGAGATTTGGAGCCGCAGAGGAAGTCCGATCTGGGAACCTCTAGAAGCACGGGATCCAGAAACTGGCGAGTATGTCCCCAAAGAATTACCTGATCTAAACTCTATTAATACCATAGATCATTTAGGACAATCTGAATTGCAGGATTTTCTTGAACAGGGACTGATTGAGGTTTTAGATCACGCGATAGCGCAAGCCTTGGCTGAGCACATTGCCTCTTTAGAGCAAAGTCGCCGTTACGCTTGTTTTGCTTCAAAGGTTATCCCAGGTTTCCGATTCCTTTACTGTGAGGGTAAGTCTCTTAAAGAGATAGCAACCCTTGTGAAGATGACCAATCATTCCCAAGCCAGCCGAGTCTTGGCACCAGGGAAACTGCTGAATCGCGTTCATTATCTGAGTGTAGAAAATTTTTTCCAGCTTATCTCAACAACTACTAAGGGATTAGCTCTGGAAGAAAATGCCACAAAGCTCGATTATTTGAGTAACCTGATGCAGGAAGTAGAGGCTTTCTTGAACACACAAGTTTTTCAAGAAGCGGTAGCAGAACTGAGTACTTCTAAAACCCGTTCAATGGCTAGTTTATATGCTCAGCGATTGTGCCGATATCTAGATGAACACAATCAAAAAAAATAAGGATGAAACTAATGAATAAGGATAGGACGGATTCCAGGGAGATAGCCCTTGCAAACCGAGAAGTATTTTGGCTAGAACCTGAAGACTTTGAGCAAGCGATAAAGATTAGTGAAAAAGTTAATAGTGAGGCCAAAAATTGTCCAAATTATCTAAATAGTTTAGCCTTATTTGGTTTTGAAAGATGGTTAGAAGAACGGGTTAAGCTGCCAATTAATAAGGATAAATGTTCGGTGTTTCAACCAGAGTATGCTAATCTGATTGAAACGGTATGTAATTTGAAAGTTGGTAATTTTAATCTGTGTATAATTGTCACGGAAACCCTCATATATCCAGGGGTTAATATACCAATAGCTGCTGTTGAATTACCAGAACTTGCCGCTCATTTTTATATCATAATTGAGGTGAAAGAAACCCAAGAACAGGGTATTATTAGAGGTATTTTACGTCACGACGAGTTGGTTAACTATCGCGAAACAGCTAACTTACCACAAGGTAACCGTAACTATAACTTACCTCTGTCTTTATTTGATCAGCAACCAAATCATTTACTGCACTACTTGCGTTGGTTAGATTCCCAAGAGATCACAATTCCAGTTGCTGATACTAAGCGTTCTGTTCAGGAAATCCTACCATTCTTTGCTGAAACAGCCATTAATACAGCAGAATGGCTGCGAGGAGAAATGGATGAGTTAGCAAGCTGTTTATCTTGGCAACTGCTTCCTGACTATACCTTTTCTAAGCCATCAATGCGTCGGATTAGTCCAGTATCGGATGAACCAGACAGATATCGAGCGATCGCTAAAGAGTTGAGAAGACAAAAAGGATTAATTGTTCCGTCTCATGCTCGTGGCTCTTACCAAACTGTTAATTTAAATGGCATTCTGTTCAAACTATGTGCTGTTACCTGGTTCATTTACCAGAAAGCACCAGAAGATACTCGAGAATGGGCATTGCTATTGCTAATCGAAGACTGTCTTGGTAATACACTTCCCCCTGGTATGAAGTTACGAATCAGCGAATTCACTGGTGTTGTCTCTGAAGCGATATTGGTAAATGAACGTTATCTCCATGTTGCAGTAGCAGGTAGGTGGAACCAAAAATTTGTAGCTACCATTTCTCTAAGTAATGGAGCCTCATTAACCCTACTTCCCTTCGCTTTTGATCCTGATAAATGTTTATGATATTTTAAGAGGGAGTAGGGAGTAGGGAGTAGGGAGTAGGGGGAATAAAAAAGTAACAAATTACCATTTTTAAATTGGAGCGAAGCGATGTTTCAAGCCCCCGACTTCATTTGTAGTATTTTTTTTAATTTTTAATTGATAATTTTGAATTGGAGCGAAGCGATTGACAACTAATCATCAAAGTAGTTTTAGACTAAATGTTTGGCAAGCTGATTCATCCTGTCTGTTTTATTTACGGGGTAATCACGGACAGGAAGTATCCGCAAAGTTGGACTATCCAGCTAAAGTAATAGACTGTTATGAAGAGTGGCGATACCTTTACCTCCAGTTTTACCCGAAATTGCGAGCCAGAGAATTATCCAGTGGTGCCATCACACCATTAGTGGATGACTTAGGACATGAATTAGAAGAAGCAAAAGAGATATTTCTGGATGTCTTTCAACGGTGGTTAGGTCAATTACAGACTATTCGAGAAACAATTCAACATCAAATTTTCACTATTGCTAGAAAGGAATCACAGTCAAAGAAGACAGCAGAAGCCTATCGAGAAGTAGCTATTTTTATAGCCTGCGATTCTGTGGAATTGGCACGGCTTCCTTGGGAAGCATGGCAGTTGCTTCCAGAGGATATCCCCAGTGGGAGAATTCGGATTACCAGGATTCCGATGACTACTCAGGGAGAAACAATAGCGCTAGATAATATGCGCCATGGGAAACCTCGGATTTTAGCGATTTTGGGGGATAATACAGATCTGAATTTGGAGAAAGATAAGCAGGCTCTTAAGTTGCTCAAAGGAGTTGCTCAAGTAGAGTTCTTTGACTGGCAACACCAAGAAGATGGGGTGAATCTTAAAGCAGCACTGGCGGCAGAAATAACCGATGAAAGGGGGTGGGATGCTCTATTTTTTATGGGTCATAGTGATGAAACAAAAGTTACTGATGGAAAATTAGCGATCGCGCCAGAGCAGTTGGTATCTATCAGTGAAATAAAGGAATACCTAACTACTGCTAAAAATCAGGGACTTCAGTTGTGCGTCTTTAACTCCTGTAATGGTCTAAAAATAGCGAATCGGTTGGCTGATTTAGGATTGCAAGTGGTGATCATGCGGGAGGAAGTTCATGATAATGTTGCTCATGTATTTCTCAAAGAATTTTGCAGCAGCTTAGCTCAGTATCAGGATGTCCAGGAAGCAATGCTGGCAGCTTGTCGCAATTTACAGGTAAGTGAAAAATTTGTCTATCCATCAGCTTACCTGATTCCTTCGTTTTTTAGTCCCTATGGTGCTAAGCCATTTCGGATTGAGCCTTGGGGTTACCAGAAACTACTTCAGCAGTGGCTACCTAAACCAAAAGAAGCGATCGCATTAGCTAGTGTGCTTTTACTGAGCGCTATGGTTCCTGTCCAAGACATGTTGCTAGATGGGCGAACCTTTGTTCAAGCTGTCTATCGTGATAGCACAAACCAGTTTCCTCGGGAGGGGTTATCCTCCGCGAAGCCACGCTCTGTACTGTTAATTGCTATTGATCAAGACTCAATCAATCAGGCGCAACTGGAGATTAAAGGCTTTAAAACCCAGCCGATGGAACGGGAATACCTTGGCAAATTAGTCAGACAACTCTCGAACTCAGGCGCTAAGGTAATTGGAATTGATTATCTGCTCCATACCCAAGAACCGAGAGAGGAAAAACTGGCTAGTGCGATTCAATCCGCTGTTAGTCAACAGGATACCTGGTTTGTCTTTGGGGTCAATCAGGATAAAAATCGCAAGGTGTTTCCGAAAATTGCTAGCCCTAAATGGAGTCTACAAGGGGATATTACCTTTTTCCGTTGGGATATGGAACTCCCGCAGGATGCCACCTGCAACAAGTCATGTCCTTTTGCCTATCTACTGGCTCTATCACACCAGTTGCACCAACAGCCAAACCACGGGATAGGATTAAATCCTAATTTTGAAAGTACCACCAACTTTCAGCAGCAAGTTAGTCAGTATCTTCAGCAAGTCAGTAGCCAGGATAATGCGATTGGCCGTAGGCCACGCTACGCGAACGCATCTGTTAAACCAAAGAATCTACCTTTAGCGATTGGCCGTAGGCCACGCTACGCGAACGCATCTGTTAAACCAAAGAATCTACCCTTAGGGATGCGCTATATTATTGATTTTTCTATTCCTCCAGAACAGGCTTATGAGCACAAGCCTGCTTGGGAATTCCTCAAAAGTGACTTTCCTAACATTCAGCAGCAAGTAGTTATCATTGCCTCTGGGGGATATGATGAAGCCGAGGATAATTTTTCCCTACCTCTAGCTATTGAATATTGGTGTGATCCACTGAATCGAACCAGAAAGCCACCAGATACTTGTCCCAAGGTATTTACCGGAGGTGAAGCCCATGCTTACATGGTTCACCATTTTTTATCGCAGCATACAATAAAATTAATTCCCGACAGCTGGATGATTCTATTAGCAGCATTGTCAGGAAAAGGAACAATGCTGCTACTGCTCCAGCAAAAGCCTCAAGAACGACAGCAATCAATATTGATATTATTTGGTGCTACAGCGGTCTATGGAATAATCGGACTACAGGCTTATATCTCAGCTTCTCTTTTAATGCCTATAGCTTTACCATCAATTATACTCTGGTTTTATATTATTTAGTTAATTATTAATTGGTAATTATTAATTTAATTTCCGGCAAGCCTTTAACATTTAAATCCTATGTATCGATTAATTAGAGTCTTTTATCTACTGCTAATTACTGGAACGATGAGTATTAGTTGTCCGACCTCATCAGTATCAATTGCAGCTTCGTTTACCAGTCAAGGGAATCAAGTACCGAAAGCAGTGAGTCAAACCAAACAGGAAACACAATCTGTATGGGCTAAGATCCGAGATATTTTTCGTAGGAAGAAGGATGAAGCAGGTACCCATGGAGAGTTTTGTTCAATTTCCCCTAATATTGCTGCCTATCGCACCTGGAGTGACCAACCTCTATTTGCTTGGGAAGGAAGTGTTAATATCATTCAAGTTCGTTCCTCTCGCAATGGACAAGCGTTATGGTCTTATCAGGTAAACGATAATCAGACTAGTGTTATGTACAATGCTGATGGTAAAGGTCAGCCACTTCAACGAGGTAAAGAATATTATTACTGGGTAGAGTACAACACAACGGATAATAATGGACAACTAATTACAGATACCGAAACTATTCCCTTTCAAGTTATGGGTGGTGAAGCGTATCAGATTATCCAAGCTGAATTGCCAGCTGAGCAGTTTCGAGATCAGCATGCGAGTTACTTTGCTGATCGCGATCTTTTCCTAGATGTGGTACGAGTGATTTCGGTGTTTGGGGACTTAGATAGTTGGAAAACTAATACTGAGGAATTATATCAAGAGTTTTGTGAGTAGTCAAGGACTAATTTATCTTAAAAATTACTGTAAAATAAATTAATATTACTCCTGACTCAAAGCTCCTCAATCGGAGGATAGTTTGTTATGTCAAAATCAGGTATTATCAGTCTTCACAATTCATAATTTTTAGTTTTCATAGTCTAACGAGACTAGGGCGTGTCTTCAAACTCCGAGATCCCCCGTTGGTCCCCCTTAAAAAAGGGGGACTTTGAGTATGGCTCCCCCCTTAATAAGGGGGGCTGGGGGGGATCTAATATCTTGCGGAAAACTTTGAAAACACGCCCTAGTCTTAACTACAGGAATTAGACGTAAGCATTCAGCCGTCAGCCGTTGGCCTTTGGCCACGCTACTTGAGGTGCCGTCAGCCGTCAGCCGTTGGCCTATGGCTGATAGCTGAATGCTGAATGCTGATAGCTGAATGCTGAATGATGAATGCTGAATGCTGATAGCTGAATGCTGAATGCTGAATGCTGATAGCTGAATGCTGATAGCTGAATGCTGAATGCTTACAATTAGACAGCAAATCGACTTGTAGTGTTCTACTAGCTATAGTTTTTTTTGAATAGTTTTGCCTAAGTCCTAAACTAGTTTCATATTTCCTTAAAGCTCTCTTAACAAAACCATTAATTATATTGATAATAACTTGATGCACGTTGTCCGGAACACCTGATAAGATCGTTCTAATCAACGTCAAGATTGTTTTTACAGAAACCTGGAACGGCATAGGAAGCTATAGTTATCAACATTCATTGAGGGGTTTGAGGGAGCTCCTGAATTATATTAGCGCTGTTAGTTCTAACCTCTCGTTGCTAGATAATTGATCAACTACCAATCTAATCAGCCATTAAAGTTAATTCTTGTTTGAACAGTCAGTAGTAACCAAATGTAGTCGAGATAATCTAAAAATGAAAAAAAAACTGGCCAAAATTGTTAATACTGCAGTCACCAGTGTTGCTCTTTGTATTGCGATCGCATGTTACGTTTATAAAGCAGAGGCTGCTCCTGTGTTTCGGAATATTTCCTGGGAAGGAATTAATGGGTTGAGAGTTGAATTTATGTTCAGGTTCGACCAGCAGTTTGTAGTGGGATTTTAAGATAAACCCTCCTAAATAGCCTCAAAAGTAGATCCAGAGCTAGGTAATAGTCCATCAGCAGTATCTCCTTCTCTTGATGCAGTCGCTGCTCCACGTGGGTTTCAGTCATTTTGGTAGCGCCGACGTATTTCCGAGATCTTGCACCATTGTCATTAATCGTAGGCTGGGCAGTGCCTACCAACGCCCTTTGCAAGGTTCATGATCTGTGGTGCACTGCCCACCCTACATGAACCTTGGGTTTCAGTCATTTTGGTAGCGCCGATGTATTTTCCTAGCTCTGCTTCGCTTTTAGGGGATTTCGAGTCTAGAGCCTTTGAAAGTACCACTAGGAGCAATCGTCACCGTTAATAAACTATAGCGCTGTGCCCAGGGAATAGGAAATAGTTACAAAAACAGACCCCGGCGCGGGGAGATGTCCATCTCCCCATCTGCATCTTAGCGTGCTACTTTTATGAATTGGTATTATGTATTGATATTATTTCGGTGGTGGCTTCCAGGGTAAAATAAAATCTACTAATGAGTCAAACAAAATGGTCTAACTTCTACAAATTAGAAGACTGGTGGTCTGTATGGATTGGTCTGCTGTTATTGGGGACGGTGTTTAGTGGCATCATAACCGTTGTGCCAAAGATGCCTAAATGGAAAGGGATAGATTTCTTATCGGCACTCCCCTGGGAATTGTTTCCTAAACTGGCATTGCTCGCCATTGGTTTATGTGCTCTGTTTACCCTTGGCAACCTGGTAATGAAGGGCAAAGAAGGCAGAAACATGATACCAGGCTTTTTGGTTATCTTTCTCTTGTCAGTTTTATCCTATATACTTGGGAATTCACAGACCGCTAAAGCAATTAACCTCGGCTATGCTTTCTGGGCATTGTTGATTGGACTAATCATCAGTAATACGATTGGTACACCAAGGTGGATGATGCCAGCGGTGCGTACTGAATATTACATCAAGACTGGCTTAGTGATTCTCGGTGCAGAAATTCTCTTTAACCGAATTGTCGAATTCGGACCCTATGGTTTAGCGTCCGCTTGGCTGGTTACGCCTATTGTGATCATATTTATGTATCTGTTTGGTACTCGGGTTCTGAAAATGCAGCAGAAATCACTGGTGATGGTAGTCGCCACATCCACATCAGTGTGTGGTGTATCAGCCGCTATTGCAGCAGCAGCAGCCTGTAAGGCTAAGAAAAACGAGTTGACTTTAGCTGTAGGGATGACTCTCATTTTTACTGTTGCCATGATGGTGATCATGCCCTTGTTTGTCAAGGCTGTAGGTATGAATGAATTAGTCAGTGGTGCATGGCTGGGGGGAACCATTGATTCTACTGGCGCAGTTGTCGCTGCTGGTGAAACAGTAGGGGAAATTGCTGGTCAAGCAGCTGCTTTAGTTAAGATGATTCAAAATATGCTGATCGGAGTGATAGCTTTTGCGATCGCTTTATTTTGGGTGTTTTTTATAGAGCGCGAGCCAAATGCTCCTAAACCACAACTGAGGGAATTATGGGTACGTTTGCCCAAGTTTATCTTAGGTTTTATAGCTGCTTCTCTGTTAGTATCCTTTGTTTGTATTCCCTTGATGGGGATGGATACAGTTAAAAACATTCTTAGTCAAACCAAGATCTATCGTGGCTGGCTATTTTGTATCGCATTTTTGTCCATTGGTCTAGACTCGAACTTTCGGGATTTAGGAACACAACTTCAGGGTGGTAAACCCATGATTCTTTATTTGGTAGGGCAGAGTTTTAACATTGTCCTGACTTTGGCTATAGCTTGGCTAATGTTAAGCGGAATTATTTTTCCTATACCGGAGTTAGCACAGTGATAAACACTATCCGAAAATCCCTAATCTTTTTGATTAGTATTTGCTCACTTCCGCTACTACTGTGGTTATTGAATAGCTTGATAGTAGGTGGTTATTTGGGGTCGAGCGTACAGGATATATACGAAAACGAGAGTGATGCTTCAGGAATTTTCTGGACAGATGTAGAGATACTATCTCATGATTAGCCTATTCAACTATAGCAGTTATCTATTGAGTTGGTAACTGCTATGGATAGCAGAATATATCATATAATTTCTGATAAATCTAACGTAAATTCAGGCAAAACATCTTCTCCTGATAATGTTTTCGGAGATTGGATAATTTCTACATCTTGATTGGGACGATAAATTTCCACAACCTTATTTTGCGGATCAATTAACCATCCTAATCTAGCGCCATTTTCCATATATTCTCGGAGTTTAGCTTGCACCATTTTCAGGGAATCACTGGGAGAACGCAATTCGATCACAAAATCAGGACATAAAGGAACAAATTTATCCTGTTCTTCTGATGTTAACCCTTCCCAACGCTCTCGTTTAACCCAAGACGCATCAGGAGAACGATTTGCTCCATTAGGCAGTTGAAATCCTGTATTAGAGTCAAATGCAACACCAAGTTTCATTTGACTGCTCCACAATTCTAGTTGAGTCGATAGTTTAATATTTCGTCTACCTGTATTTCCTCCCGTAGGTGACATTATGATTAAATCTCCTTCAGAGGTGCGCTCAAATCTTAAATCCCTGTTATCTTGACAAAGCTGAAAAAATTGTTCGTCACTTAAATTAATAGTTAATTCGAGGGTATCAGGTAAATATACCATGTTAATTACCTCCAAAATTATAGAATATTTTTATGAAATAACAAGTACAATTTAAGCTATTTTTACTTTTATTTTTGACTTTTTAAGCCTCAATTTTCAAAACCTCCACCATCGCGTGATAAGCAGCTTTAGGACGATAGGAGTTATCGAAAGGTAGAGGAGAATCTGGTTTACCAAAGAAATCCGGAATCCAGGAATGATGATCTGCAAATTCCCAAGTTAAAAAGGCTGTACAATTGGGAGCCTCTAGACAAACTTGGAGGATATCTCGATATACCTTTGTCTGAGCAGCCACCCGTTCTTCTTGTGTGCCGCTACCATCATGGATTTTTACGTCCATCTCGGTAACCTGAACCTGCAATCCCAACTCACCCAGACGCTTCATGTTTGCTGCTATGTCTTCTGGCTTGGGAGGATTTTGAATACTAACGTGCATCTGAAAGCCAATGCCGTGAATTGGGACATCCCGTTGCCGCAATTCTTTGACCATGGCATAAATTGCATCTGACTTTGCCCCAAGTCCTTCTCCACCGTAGTCATTATAAAACAACGGAACTGTGGGGTCAGCTTCATGAGCCCAGCGAAATGCTAACTCAACGTATTCTGGTCCAATGCCGAGCAACCAAATTGTATCTCGTTTCCTTTGTCCTGCTGAGTCTTGGTCTGCTACCGCTTCATTGACCACATCCCAAGCTGCTAATTGTCCCCGATAGTGACCAACAACAGTATGAATATGTTGTCGCAGGATATGGATTAACTCTTCCGGTGTCCATTGTCCGTGGGTTAGCCACCAAGGCACACTATGATGCCAAACTAGATTATGACCGCGCACCTGCATCTGATTGGCTTTCGCAATAGCTACAAAGTTATCAGCAGCTTCAAAATTATAGTGATGGCGTTGGGGCTGTAGCGCCTCAAACTTCATGATATAAGTTGGTGTCACCATGTTATATTCACGCATCAACACCTCCCGATAACTAGGATCTTCCCGCAACGGTTCCATGGACACTCCCGTTCCAATCGCCAATTTGCGCTTTTGTGCCAACGAACGTAAATTAGTGTTATTTGTATTCATCATTGAGCTATCAATTTTCGATATCGCATGCCTGGTGACTGAGACACTAATCCCATTAGTTCCAACTGTAACAAGGCACTGGATACTGAGCCTGCTTCTAAAGCTGCTTGCTGGACAATGATATCGAATGAGGTTGGTTCAAATGCGATCGCATCCAACACTTTTGCCAATGCTGGCTCTAAGGTCGGTACAGGTAAAGCGGGTAAAGGTTGTTCTATAGCGGAGTGGGGGTCAAGTTCTGGAATAGCTCCTAGCATTTCCAACAAGTGACCTTCACTTAAAATTACATGGGCACCCCGATTTAACAGTCCCAAACAACCGATAGAATTGGGATTATCTAAGGAACCTGGTAGTGCATAGACATCCCGACAGAACTCATTGGCGAGCCTAGCAGTAATTAGCGCTCCGGACTTATTAGGCGCTTCCATCACTAAAACTGCACGGCTTAAACCAGCAATAATCCGATTGCGTTGGGGAAAGTTGGAACGTGCGGGTTTGGTACTGGCTGGATACTCGCTGATTACCAATCCCTGTTCTTGAATTTGTTTATAAAGATAACTATTGCTCAAGGGATATACCACATCAAGACCAGTTCCCAACACTGCTATGGTTCTACCACCCGCTTCCAGACACCCACGATGGGCTTGTGTATCAATTCCCACTGCCATACCGGACACCACTGTAAAACCATGCTTAGCAAGGGTAGCACTGATTTTACGAGTCCAACGTTTACCGTATTCGCTGGGATTGCGGGTACCCACAATCCCAACTATCGGCTTGCTACCGTAATTTTCTGCTAGATCAACTACTCCGCTATAGTATAGCCTTGGGGGAGGACTAGGAATTTCTAGTAACAAGCGGGGATACTCTCCATCCGCTGGTGTCCAGAAACAAGGATTTTTGACCAAGTGTTGCTCAAGTAGCTGTTCCGGTAAGTATTGCCCACGCATTTTCACTACTCTTTCGATCAGCCGCACCCCGAACCCCTCAACTGCTCCTAACTCTGAAGCTGACGCTTTCCAAGCCTCTGCCAGAGTTCCAAACTGTTGGTGTAGCCGTTGGAGCAATACTGATCCGATACCGGGAACTTCTGACCATGCTAGCCAGTACGCACGTTCTTCTTGCTTGGTCAATCGCTTCGCTCCAATTATAAATTATCAATTCAAAATCAAAAAATACCTCATCAATCCAATTATAAATTATCAAAAAAAATTCAAAAATACTCCATAAATTCAATTATAAATTATCAAAAAAATATAATTTTCTTAATTCTTAATTCTTAATTCTTAATTCTTAATTCTTAAACTGGATGCTGTCCATAAAACGGCAGTACTTCTGACCAGTTGGGGCGCTTTCCCTGTTGCCAATCGAGATAAGCAAGTTCCAAGACACCCCTAGCATAACTCCCTAAATTGGCCGGAGCCTCTAGCAATCGTAATGGTGTTTCTAAGGTATCCAAAACTTGTTTCCATTGATCTGAAGTCATGACAGCATCTGGTAAAATCTTCCTCAGCCCCAAACCAGCTATTGATGGCTGATAGATGGCGGTATACAGCTGACCCCGTTGGGCAGGCATTTGAATAGCAATCTGAGTGCTTAGTGATAAGTTTTGAGTGCTAATTGCTGATTGCTGATTGCTGATTGCTGATCCCGAGTTGTCTTGATACATAGCTCCCTCTTCCCCCTCTTTCCCCTCTTCCCCTAACCAGGCGATCGCTGCCAGTGTAGAAATGCCAAACAGGGGAATATCTAACTGTTGTGCTAGGGTACGAGCAGTAACTATACCGATACGGGTACTCGTAAAGCTACCTGGTCCAATAGCTACCGCAATGAATTCTAAGTTTTCCCAACTTTGGGAATTCAGAAATTCAGTCAAGTGCTGATGCAATTGGGCAGACAACTCTCGCCCTAAGTCCCAAGTTTGGCAGCGGGTATCCTTGGCAAAGTTACTGATCACCAGCCCCAGTTGAGGACTAGTGGTGTGAAGGGCAAGAGCATATTTGTTTGGTTCGAGAATCGGCATTTTGGTATGATTTTCGATTGGAGAAGCTTGATCAAGTATCCTCAAAGCCAAAAGGTTATCACTATCCATGGATCCTACCCTGACTCAAATTGGGACTCAGATGTCCAAACTGACTGGTGTCCGAGCGATTATGAAAGATATTATCGAAACCCTACGAGCTGGTCAGGGACAAGATTGGATTAATCTCAGTGCAGGGAATCCAGTGATTTTGCCAGAAGTCGAGCAACTTTGGCGCGATTGTACGGCACAACTGTTGGCTAGCTCAGACTACGGTGAGGTGATTTGCCGCTATGGGTCATCTCAAGGATACCAGCCTCTGATCGATGCGATCGCAAAGGATTTCAATCAACGCTACGGTCTTTCCCTAAGCGATCGCCATATCCTGATTACTCCCGGTTCTCAATCCATTTACTTCTACGCCGCTAACGTTTTTGGTGGCTACACCAGCAGCGGCCAACTCAAACAAGTTGTCTTGCCCCTTTCTCCAGAATACACTGGCTATGGAGGAGTAAGCTTGACTCCAGAAGCAGTATATGCATACAAACCTACTCTGGAAATTAATCACGAGCAACACCGCTTTAAGTATCGCCCTGATTTCAGCCAATTAAAGATTAGCCAAGAGACTGGCTGTGTAATTGTTTCCCGTCCCTGTAATCCCACTGGCAATGTTATCACCGATGAAGAAGTAATCAAAATTGCCGAAATAGCTACACCATTCAATGTGCCAGTGTTGATTGACGCAGCTTATGCTCCACCGTTTCCAGCACTGAACTTTACCGAAATGACACCAGTCTTTCGAGACAATATCATCCACTGTCTGAGTTTATCAAAAGCTGGACTACCAGGGGAACGGGTTGGTGTAGCCATTGGAAATCCCAAGCTAATTAGCATTTTGGAATCCTTCCAGACCAATCTTTGTATTCATTCGTCCCGCTATGGACAAGCTATTGCCGCAAAAGCGATCGCATCTGGAGCACTCCCCGAGATTGCCACTAATGTGATTCGCCCCCACTACCAGAAAAAGTTTGTGACCCTTGAACTTACATTAGACAAATCTATGCCCAAAGACTTGCCTTGGTTCTTGCATCGGGGTGAAGGAGCTATCTTTGCTTGGTTGTGGTTACAGGATTTGCCAATTACCGACTGGGAACTGTACCAAAATTTGAAGCAGGTGGGTGTGATTGTTGTGCCTGGGAGTACATTTTTCCCCGGCTTACGAGAAGACTGGTCTCACCAGCAACAGTGCATTCGCATCAGCCTTACCGCTACTGAAGAAGAAATTGAAATTGCCATGCAGCGTTTAGCAACATTGGTCGAGGAAGTCTATCGGATTGGGTCAGGTTAGTGTTTCCGTTGGAGATAGTGTTTCCGTTGGAGATGTTGTGATCATCTAACAGCGTTCCATAGTACTTGTTCGGTGAGTACTTATTAAGTAATATTCAAACTATATTAACAGATGGAACAGCAGCAGCTAGCACAAGTGTTGGAAACTGGCGATCTAGGGGAGTTGCTAGGCATTATTAACCAGCCTAACTTGCTCACCACCCTTGACTCTACACAGATGTGTAGGATTATCAAAGGACTTGGGCAAGTAGTGGAACAACAAACTGCTCAGTTAACTCAGGTCAATCAGCAATTACAACCGGAAATCACCAACCGTAAGCAGGTTCAGGAGAAATGGCTTCTGGGTGATCAGCAATTGGAATACCAATTTCAAAAACAGACAACAGAATTGTCCGAAGCTAATCATCAGCTGCGACAAGCAAAAGAGCAACTAGAGGCAGTTTTGGATGCTGTACCGGGAGCGGTGTCTTGGATTAGTGCTGATGGTCGATATCTTGGGGTGAACCGACATCTGGCTCAGAGCCTGCAATTACCTCCAGAGACTTTTGTCGGTAAAGAGTTGGGCTTTCTGGAGAGCAGCCCTCAGTTTGTTGGCTTTATGGGTGAGTTTCTCGCCTGTCGGGACTCAGGAGCTTCCCAGGTGGTCGAGCTGAAAGTGAAAAATTCTTCGAGATATTATCTAATTGCCGCTCAGAAGTACCAGCAAGGTGCTGCAGCCGTGTGTGTAGGGATTGATATCACCGAGCATAAACAGGCAGAATTAGCTCTACAACAGCTCAACCAAGAACTAGAACTCAGAGTCGAACAACGGACTTCTGACCTACGGTTCGTCAATGAACAACTTCGCAAAAGTGAGGAACAATTTCGCCTGATTTTTGAACTCTCTCCCATGGGTATGGCAATTACCAGCACTGATGACTCCGTGCTAAAGGTTAATCAAGCCTGTTGTGACACGGTTGGTTACACAGCCGAGGAACTGGGGCAGAAAAAGGCTACAGATATTATCCATCCCGATGATTTGACAATTAACCTTACCCCGAATCAAGACTTGTGGCCAGGAAGAACATCCCACTTTCAGATGGAAAATCGCTTACTCTCCAAAGATGGTAGAGTGATCCATGTTTTGACCAAGAAAGCAGTTTTAGTCAGGGATTCTCAAGGTAAGCCCCGAAAATTTTTTTATCAAATTGTAGATATCACCGAACGCAAGCAAGCAGAAAATCAGGTGAGAGCCTCTCTAACCGAAAAAGAGGTTTTGCTCAAAGAAATTCATCACCGGGTCAAAAATAACCTGCAAATTATTTCTAGCCTACTCCGACTACAGTCAAGGAAAGTTGAAGATCCACAAGCATTAAGTTTGTTCAAAGATTCCCAGCATCGGGTTCAATCTATGGCTCTGATTCACCAGCAGCTGTATCAATCGCCAAATTTAGCCCAGATTAATTTCGGAAAATACATTCAAACCTTAACCAATAACTTGTTCCGTTCCTACGGCATTAACCCACAGACAATCGCCCTCAATATCGAAGTTACCACAGCTCCCTTGACCATTGATGTAGCTATTCCCTGTGGGCTAATCATCAATGAATTGGTGTCTAATTCACTCAAATATGCCTTTCCTGAAAATCAAGAGGGTAAGATGGAAATCAGTCTAAGTTCAGATCAACAGGGTCAGCTAATCCTGAAGGTAAGTGATAATGGTATTGGTTTACCGGACAATTTAGACTTTCAATCCACTAAATCCCTTGGTTTGAGTATTGTTCGTAACTTGACTGCACAACTGGGGGGTAACATCATCCTTGACTGTAGCCAAGGCACTAGATTAGAAATAAAGTTTCCCCATTCACTGGATCTCTAGGGCAAGTCGAGCATGACCAAGAAAAAAATCCTAGTTGTTGAAGATGAAACCCTTGTGGCTATGGATATCAAGAATAGCCTCAAACTCCTAGGGTACATGGTTCCTGCTGTGGCTGTATCTGGAGAAGAAGCAGTTATAAAAGCTGAGGAAATTCAACCGGATTTAATCCTGATGGATATTCGTCTGAAAGGGGAAATAGATGGAGTGACTGCTGCCAGACTGATTAGGACAAAATGGAATATCCCAGTGGTCTATTTGACGGCCTATAGTGATGATATCACCCTAGAAAGAGCTAAGATAACCCAACCGTTTGGTTACCTCCTGAAACCATTTGAGGAAGAAGAACTGCGAGTTACCATTGAAATTGCCCTTTCTCGCTTCCAAGCAGAAACAAAAATCCGTCAAGCACTAGTAATAGAACAGGAGCTTAGAGAACAAAAATCTAGCTTTGTCTCTATTGTTTCCCACGAATGTCGTACACCTCTGAGTAAAGTTCTCCTAGCTACTGAATTGTTAGAACGTTATAGCAAAGATTTGGTCAAGGATAAACATCGCAAGTATTTTGAGCAAATTAAAGGCTCTATCCAAGATATGAGACAACTCTTGGATGAAATCCTCTTTATTGAAAAAGCAGAAGGAAACAAGCTAAATTTTCACCCAACTCCAATTAACCTAGTAGAATTATGCTCTGATTTGATAGAGCAGATGCAGTTGGCTACCGAGGGGAGCCATAGGATTATTTTGACTTCTCAAGGTAATATTCCTGATGCCTATATGGATACCCAACTCCTCAGATATATTTTCAATAACTTGCTATCCAATGGGATTAAGTATTCTCCTGAAGGGGGAACGGTAGAGTTTCAGTTAACCGTGGAAGGTAACTGGGCAATTTTTAAAATTAAAGACTCGGGAATTGGTATTCCCGAACAAGAGCTTTCCCAGCTGTTTGAACCTTTCCAGCGAGCTAGCAATGTTGGGGATATTCCTGGTACAGGTCTAGGATTATCGATTGTTAAAAAGAGTGTAGAGCAGCACCGTGGTCAAATTTTGGTAGATAGCCAGGTTGGTGTCGGTACTGTGTTTACCGTTAGACTACCCCTGTCCAGTCAGGATTGGGAGTAAGCTGGTCTTCCTTTGAATGCCATGGTTATGACAGCAGGGAAGCTTCGGGTGCAGGGGAGCTTCTGGAGCAGGGGCAGACTTGATATAACTTTATAATGCAATTTGTGCATTTAATTTATGCATTTTTTTAATTAAAATCATTATTAAGTAACAAAATATACAAAATTTTAGCAATACTTTAAATTAATTTATCAACATCAAGAGTAGTGACATCAGAGGCTCTGGACAAAACTTATCGCAATAGAGCAATAGGCAACGAGGGAACAGCTATGACCAGCGCAGCTAAGCCAGCCGCCAAAAAACTGAACAAATTTGAAAAATTCAAGGCAAAGAAAGATGGTCTTGCCATTAAGGAACAAATAGAAGAGTTTGCCAGAATTGGCTGGGAAGCAATAGATCCAGATGACCTACAGCATCGGCTGAAGTGGATGGGTGTCTTTTATAGACCTGTTACTCCAGGCAAGTTCATGCTAAGGATGCGGACACCCAACGGGATTGTCAACAGCACTCAGATGCAGGTACTAGCTGAGATAGTCCAGCGTTATGGTGAAGATGGTAGTGCTGATATTACAACTCGCCAAAACATCCAGTTGCGAGGTATCCGCATTGAAGACATGCCTGATATTTTCCGCAGGTTCGAGCAAGTTGGCTTAACTAGCGTCCAATCCGGTATGGACAATGTCCGCAATATTACTGGTTCTCCCATGGCGGGGATAGATCGCGATGAATTAATTGACACTCGGGATCTTGTCCAAAAGGTACAGGACATGATCACTAATAACAGCCAAGGAAATTACGAGTTTACTAACTTGCCCCGTAAATTCAATATTGCCATTGAAGGCGGTCGGGATAACTCAGTCCATGCTGAAATTAATGATATTGCTTTCGTGCCTGCCTACAAAGATGGACAACTAGGCTTGAATGTACTCGTAGGTGGCTTTTTCTCGGCCAAGCGTTGTGAAGCTGCTGTTCCCCTCAATGCTTGGGTACTGCCTAATGATGATGTGGTTGACTTGTGTCGTGCTATATTGGAAGTTTATCGCGACGAAGGCTCGCGGGCGAATCGGCAAAAATCCCGGATGATGTGGTTGATTGATGAGTGGGGGATTGATAAGTTCCGGGAGGAAGTCAGTAAGCAGTTTGGTAGAGAACTCCCGACGGCTGCTCCTCACGATGAAATAGATTGGGAAAAACGAGACCATATCGGTGTTTTTGCTCAAAAGCAACCAGGTCTGAATTATGTGGGTTTACACGTGCCCGTTGGTAGGCTTTATGCTCAGCAGATGTTTGATATGGCACGGATGGCTGAGGCTTATGGCAGTGGCGAAATCCGCCTCACAGTTGAGCAGAATGTGATTATTCCGAATATTCCGGATGCTAATCTCGACGCTTTCTTAGCTGAACCCCTCTTGCAGAAATTTACCCTTGAGCCCAAACCCCTAGAACGGCTTCTAGTATCTTGCACAGGAGCACAGTTCTGCAATTTTGCTCTGATTGAAACCAAAAATCGTGCCTTGGGAATAGTTCGGGAACTCGAAGAAAAGTTAGACATACCAAACCCCGTGCGGATTCATTGGACAGGTTGTCCCAACTCTTGTGGTCAACCCCAAGTAGCTGATATTGGTTTGATGGGAACCAAGGTGCGTAAAGACGGTAAGTCTGTTGAAGGAGTCAATATTTACATGGGTGGCAAAGTCGGGAAAGATGCTAAACTGGGCGAGTGTGTGCTCAAAAGTGTGGCTTGTGATGACTTACCAGAGGTCTTGGGTAATATACTGATCGAGAATTTTGGAGCAAAATCCCACTAGGTTAGTTCTGAGTCGGAGTTGCTAATAGTGAATAGAAAACCTTAGCAAAGGTTATCAAGCATGTATAAAGCGCTCAAGACTAAACTAAAACTCAATAACTATCAAAAAACCTTGATGGCACAACATGCTGGGTACTCTCGATGGGTATACAACTGGGGCTTGGCAATATGGCAGGAAGCCTCTCAACAAGGATTGAAACCCTCAGTGAGTACAATCAGAAAATTGTTTACCCACCACGTTAAACCTAACTACCCTTGGATGAGTCAACTATCATCCAAAGTGTACCAGTACGCCTTAATTAACTTAGGCTCAGCTTACAAATGCTTTTTCCAAGGACTAGGGAAATATCCCAGATTCAAAAAAAAGGGTAGACACGATAGCTTCACCATAGATAATTCGGGAAAACCGATAAAATTTTCAGGATGCAAGCACAAACTACCCAAGTTGGGATGGGTAAGAACTTATGAACCATTGCCAGATTTAGAAACAAAAAAAATCACTATATCTCGTCAAGCTGACGGCTGGTATCTGAGCTTTCATTATCAGTATCAACCACAACCAACACATAAACAAATCGATGTGGTTGGGGTAGATGTGGGAATAAAAGAATTAGCCACCCTTAGTACAGGGAAGGTTTTCACTGGTTCATTACCCTACCGCCAAGCTAAAAAGCGACTAGCTAGATTACACCGTGATTTGTCGAGAAAGACAAAAGGTTCCAAGAACTGGCACAAGTCAGTAAACCGATTAGCATTACAGCATCAAAGAGTTGCCAACATTCGCAAAGACACATTGGAAAAACTCACAACTTACTTAGCCAAAAACCACGGCACGGTGGTAATTGAGGATTTAAATGTATCGGGAATGATGGCTAATCATAAGCTGGCTAGTTCGATCGCTGACCAAGGATTCTATGAATTCAAAAGACAACTTGAGTATAAGTGTCAGTGGTATGGTGCCAAATTGGTAAAGGTGGATAGGTTCTATCCATCATCTCAGCTTTGTTCAAGTTGCGGGCATCGTCAGAAGATGCCGTTGGCAATCAGGACGTATAACTGTAGTGAATGTGGTCTAATCCTGGACAGGGATTTGAACGCAGCGATAAATCTGAAAAACGCCGTGGGCTCTACGGTGTCTGCCTGTGGACGGGGTGCTGCCGACAGTCCCGAAAGAAGCAGGAAATAAACAGCATTAACTAGCATTAGCTAGGTTTGTATCAGTTTTATGGAGCAGCAGCGCCGCAAGTTTCTCAAATACATCGGGTATGCCACAGTAGGATGTGGTTTTAGTGCCTGTAGCTCAAATAATCTATTCGATTTCCCAAAACGCGATCGCTCCTCTGAGCCAACTCAAGGACCTCCAGCTAACTTTGGTAAGTTAGAGAAAACTAACCTCACCATTGGCTTTGTTCCTGTAACTGACTGTGCTCCTTTAATCATTGCCAAAGAAAAGGGTTTTTTTCAGCGTTATGGTCTGAATGTGGGTC
The DNA here is from genome assembly GCF_010692525.1 of Moorena sp. SIO3B2. Taxonomy (NCBI): domain Bacteria; kingdom Bacillati; phylum Cyanobacteriota; class Cyanophyceae; order Coleofasciculales; family Coleofasciculaceae; genus Moorena; species Moorena sp. SIO3B2. The sequence goes on along the minus strand of NZ_JAAHHE010000010.1, from coordinate 60,623 downwards.
TTAAAAAATATCCTGACTGGTCAGCGGTTCACAAAGACTTACTATCATGGGGTATAGATGCCTGCGTTGCCTTGTTTGGATTGCCAATACTAACCAATTTTGGTTCACCCAAGGCACCAGTGATATCTCTAATGATGCTCAATCGCAATGGTGCTGGGATCACCTTTTCCAAAAAAGCTTGGCAAGGTGCTATTCGTGCTTCAACGGAGTACTATAATTTCCAAGATTTTGCCTACTCCTACAGGAAATACATTAAAAAATTAGCCGAGCCCCTCAAGCTAGGGATAGACTTGACCAACTCCATGGCAAACTATACCCTTCTCTACTGGCTATCAGCTATAGAGATTAATCCCGATAAACAGATTAAGTTAATCGAGTTTCCACCATCTCAAATGGTATACAAACTCCAAGCTGGGATAGTAGATGGCTACTGTTTAGATGAGCCCTGGAACCAAAGAGCAGTTGTAGACCAGTCTGGATTTACGGTTTATGTCAATCGGGATATTTGGAAAGGTCATCCAGGAAAAATACTCGCAACCATGGGACCTTGGGCAGAAAAACATCCCACAACCGCCCGAGCCTTGGTAGCGGCTGTTTTGGAAGCTTGTCAGTATTGTGACCAACTAGAAAATCGCCAGTCAATTGCTCAGATTATATCTAGGAGCAAATACATCGACACTAAGGTAAATTATATAGAAGGTTCTTTACTGGGCAACTATAATTATGGTGGCTTTGACCAGAAAGACCGATTTGAAGCAATCCCTGATTTTAATTTATTTCACTTCCAAGATACAGACTATCTGAAAAAGCCCAATCATGCTAATTATCCTTGGCGCTCCCATGGTGTTTGGTTGCTAACCCAAATGATTCGCTGGCGTCATATTAACCGACGTCAATATCCTAAGGATGCGGATAAAATTATCGACCGGATTTATCCAGTGAAAATTTATGAAGAGGTTGCCAAGGCGTTGAAAATCGATCTACCTAGTGAGCGTATGAGGGTTGAACCTGCTGATGTGTTTGTGGATCAAAGAGCATTTGATCCTAGTCAGCCAGTTAATTACCTCAATGGTTTCGATATCCGAGCTGATCGTTCTCAGGTGTTTGCTGCTGTCAATTAAGTCGTCAGCTTATGGGCTACAGATGGTGCTACTTGAGGTGCTATCAGCTATCAGTCACTTAAGACCCAAGCATCGCCCAAGTAAAAAAGCCCAAGTAAAAAATCCCAAGTAAAAAAGCCGACCTAGAGACTTTATCTATTGAAAGTCTCTAAACTTCTTATGCGCCCAAGGCTTGCATCACATTAGCTGGTTTAGAATGCCATGCAGCTAAAACCACCAATCAACCTTCAGCTGCTTCACTAATTGGCTTTGCTTAACTTAGGAATAATCTCAAGTTATAGTTCGGTCAGTGGTCAGTAGTCAATTACCCATTACCTATTACCCATTACCCATTACCCATTACCCATTACCCATTACCCATTACCCATTACCCATTACCCATTACCCTCAATTGATTCCACAATTGGCCAACACGCCAATTTTATGGCTTTGATGTAACTATTGAATATTAAATATGCATTTAATTCAACATAATATACAATTTGTAACAAATCATACGAAACTTCTGTTTCAGGGGTGTCACTATTAGTACCTGAACAATAGTATTAAGTTAACCTCAGAAAATTAGTATCTATGGGCGATTACTGTAGCAATGAATTCCGAAAGAATTACCCTAAAACAATAAGCTATAGTATTCAAACTAATAGGTAACTTTAATCAGTCAGCAAGTTGATGGCAACCGATCAGCTGGATTGTTTTGAAAGGGATTCTTTGGAGTAGTTTTTGGAGGAGACTAAATTAACCCAAACGCTCAGCTGTAATGGCTAATGCTGTTGGTGCGTGAATCTTCTGTTTTCGTAGTTTGTTTGAGTAGAGGAAAGGTATATAGATGCTCGCAGAAATGTGGTCCTTTCGTGGTAGGTATAAAATCCTCCACATGACCTGGTTTGCTTTCTTCCTGTCATTTGTAGTGTGGTTCAACTTAGCGCCCCTAGCAACACAGGTGAAATCAGACTTCGGTCTCGAAGTAGGTCAAATCCGAACCATCGCAATTTGTAACGTTGCCCTGACAGTGCCTGCCCGTATCATCATCGGGATGCTGTTAGATAAATACGGACCAAGAATCACCTACTCCCTTTTGCTGATTTATGCAGCAATACCTTGTATTGCTTTTGCCTCGGCACAGAACTTTAGTCAACTGGTGATTAGCCGCTTGGCACTGAGTATCGTAGGTGCAGGTTTTGTGATTGGCATCCGGATGACGGCAGAATGGTTCCCTCCCAAAGAAATTGGTTTAGCCGAAGGTATTTACGGGGGCTGGGGTAACTTTGGTTCTGCAGCAGCAGCCTTTACCCTACCTACCATTGCCGCATTTTTAGCCTTTGGCAGTCCAGGTCTGAACTGGCGCTTTTCCATTGCTGGGACCGGGATTATCGCTGCTCTGTATGGTGTCCTCTATTATTTTAACGTCCAAGATACTCCCCCAGGCAAAGTTTATCAGAAGCCCAAAAGCGCCAGAGGAATGGAAGTCACCACCAAAAAAGACTTTTGGTTTCTGATGGTGATGAATGCTCCTCTATCCATCATTCTTGGTGTCCTGGCTTGGCGCTTGAATAAAGTAGGCTTTTTCGAGCAAAATGTTCTCTACATCGTTTGGGCTGGTCTACTTGGGTTGTATTTGTTCCAAGCTTACAACTGCTGGGCAGTTAACAAAGATTTGTTAGCAGGTCGTAAGCGCTATCCTCCTGAAGACCGCTTCAATTTTTCTCAAGTTGCCATTCTAGAGTTGACCTACGTTGTTAACTTCGGCTCTGAATTAGCTGTAGTTTCTATGCTCCCTGCTTTCTTTGAAGGCACCTTCGGACTGAGCAAACAAGCAGCCGGGATGATTGCTGCTAGCTACGCCTTCATGAACTTGATGTCCCGTCCTGGTGGGGGTTTAATCTCTGATAAACTGGGTAGCCGCAAGATGACCATGGCAGTTCTAACATTCTGTATGGGTATTGGCTATCTGATCTTCAGTACGGTGAAAGGAGGCTGGTGGCTTCCTGGTGCGGTACTGCTGACCATGGCTTGTTCCTTCTTTGTGCAAGCTGGAGAAGGCTCTACCTTTGCCATCGTACCTCTGGTGAAGCGACGGATCACCGGTCAGGTGGCTGGTAACGTAGGTGCTTACGGAAACGTGGGTGCTGTCGCTTACCTGACTATCTTCAGTTTATTGCCAGCAGGAGATGTGGGTAACCGCATATTCTTCCAGATGTTGGGTGTTACAGCTTTGATTGTTGCCTTCCTGTGCTTCCTAGTCTTAAAAGAACCTAAGGGTTCCTTTGCTGACCTCCATGAAGGGGAAGAACAATACGCTACTGCTGCTAGCCCTGCTGCCGCTATGGAAACTGGAGACTTGATGAACTAGTTACTTGTTGGGTATGGTTGACATCACTCTAGAGATGCAACAAAAACACGAATTTTCTACCCTTACCTTGTCAAATACTATTCATTTTCTTACACTGAAATGAGTCAGTAACTTGTTTAACAAGGGAACACTACCGCCCAACGAAGAACTAAAAGCTCCTGAAGCTGGTCGTAAGTTAAGCGACGTAAAATAATGGACTGAGTGAAGTTACAGTGCGGCGAACGGAGTAGGCCAAGAGCCTCCATCAATAAATAAAATTAGCGCTTTGTCTTTGGCAAAGCTTTGTCGGCAACAACCATTAGTTTTAACTAATGCTATACCATCGTCCTACCGAATTAGGTTTGTACAGGTTAAATGTTGCACTAGATGGCTCAAAAATATCTAGATAAAAGTGGGGCAATCTTAATCAAGATTGCCCCAACGCTCACCTCCGAAATAATCGCTTCTTAAACAAGGAAAAAATAGTCAACCTTTAGGTATTAGCTCTTCAAGACTTAACCTGATTTTGAATTAACAAAAATTTTCACAAAATCCTATCGAAAGATATAATTGCTATTGAAAAATCCTTAAGACGGTAAATAATGTAGCGAACTAGCTAACTAATTTATGATTAATTTTTATGATTAATTTTAACTCAACATTTGTTAGTAATAACTGATATTTGATATAAGAAATATTAATAATATTAATCATAAATTAAGTGAAAAAACTATTTAATATAGTTACAAACTATAAAAATAGTGAAAAAAAAAAATTGGGGGAAAACATCATGACTGACTCAGCTAAGACACTCTGTCCCTACTGTGGGGTGGGCTGTGGTCTGGAAGTATTGCCTCCAGCTGGTTCTGGTCGTGCTACCTATCGAGATAGCCAAGGCAATCCGATTTGGAAAGTCAGAGGCGATCGCTCTCATCCCTCAAACCAGGGTATGGTTTGTGTCAAAGGTGCCACGGTTAGCGAGTCTTTGGATAAAGACCGCCTCAAGTATCCCATGATGCGGGATTCCCTAGACCAACCATTTCAGCGAGTCAGTTGGGATGAAGCCCTAGACCGAGTAGTGAATCGGATTCAGACGGTTCGTTTCACCCAAGGACCAGAAGCAATTTGTATGTACGGTTCCGGTCAGTTCCAAACCGAAGACTACTATATTGCCCAGAAATTGCTCAAAGGTTGTCTCGGTACCAATAACTTTGATGCTAATTCCCGCCTGTGCATGTCCTCAGCTGTAGCTGGATACATCCAAAGTTTTGGTTCCGATGGTCCTCCCTGCTGCTATGACGATCTAGAATTAACTGACTGTGCCTTTTTGATTGGGACTAATACAGCAGACTGTCACCCCATTGTATTTAACCGTCTACGTAAGCATCACAAAAAGCATCGTCATGTTAAAATGATAGTGGTAGATCCTCGCCGCACGTCTACCGCTAAGCTGGCTGATTTACATCTAGCGATTAAACCGGGTACTGACATTGATTTACTCAATGGTATGGCTCACTTACTATTGCGCTGGGGTAAACTGGACACGGAATTTATTGAGGAGTGTACCAGCGACTTCTCCGCATACGCTCAGATAATTATCAACTATCCACCGGAAATCGTTGCTGAAAGATGTGGTATACCGGTGCATGAACTTGAGGAAGCCGCTCGCTACTGGGCAAAATCAAAGCGTGTCCTGTCTTTGTGGTCAATGGGGGTTAACCAATCCTCAGAAGGTACCGCTAAAGTCCGCACCATCATCAATCTGCACCTGATGACAGGCAACATTGGTAAACCAGGAACAGGACCATTTTCTCTAACTGGTCAACCTAATGCGATGGGAGGACGAGAAGCTGGGGGACTGGCTCACATCTTACCGGGTTATCGGGTAGTAAAGAATCCCCAACACCGTAGTGAGGTGGAACAGTTATGGAAACTCAAGCCAGGGACAATTTCTCCTAATCCTGGTCTTGATGCTTGGAGCATGATCAAAGGTTTAGAAACTGGAGAAGTCGGTTTCTTGTGGATTGCTGCCACTAACCCAGCTGTCAGTATGCCGGATATTGAACGAACTAAGGCAGCCCTAAGAAAATCCGCCTTTACTGTCTATCAAGATGCCTACTACCCCACTGAAACCGCTGCCTATGCTCATGTCTTGCTCCCAGCAGCCCAGTGGAGTGAAAAGACTGGCGCTATGACTAACTCTGAGCGAGTTGTCACCCTTTGCCCCCAATTCCGTAATCCACCAGGGGAAGCCAGACCGGATTGGGAAATCTTTGCGGAAGTAGGGCGTCGCCTAGGCTTTACTAAAGAATTTGACTTTACTGACTCTGCTGCTGTTTATCGGGAATTTGTCCAACTGACCCGTGGACGACTTTGTGACATGACCGGACTTAGTCACGAACGCTTACGGAAAGACGGTCCGATTCAATGGCCTTGCCCTGAGGAGTTCCAAAACCAAGAGTCTTCTGAGTCAATCAGCAATACTGGCAAACGGCTTTATACTGACTTCCGATTCAATACGCCAGATAGCAAGGCAAAATTTGCCGCTTTCCATTCTAAAGGACTGGCAGAACCCCCGTCGGACGAGTATCCGTTGGTGCTGACCAGTGGCAGACTTTATGGTCACTGGCACACCCAAACCCGCACCGGACGGATTGAGAAAATCACCAAAATGTACCCCAATCCGTTACTAGAAATTCATCCCCGTGATGCCCAGAAGCTGGGGATTCAAGATGGGGGTTGGGTAGAAGTGCGATCGCGTCGCGGAACTTGCCGCTTCCCAGCTCAAGTCACTAAAGCGATTACTCCTGGTACAGTGTTTGCTCCCATGCACTGGGGAGCTTTGTGGGCAAATCAGGCAGAAGCTAATGCTCTGACCCATCCCGAATCTTGTCCCATTTCCCTGGAACCAGAATTAAAAGCCTGTGCTGTTAACTTGGTGCCCATCAGTGAAACTGACAGTATGCGATCGCAAAATCCCAACCAAGAGCCATTAGGAACACCGATTTTACAGAAGCTCAAAGTTTTTAGTTAATTGTTTAAAGTTTCCATTCTCAATTGCGCTCTCCAAGAGTTTCCCAAAGACCTGCCTCACCAAGGGTGATTGGAGTCTGGGTTTGTGTCTGGGCAAAATTTGAAATAGACATAAACGGCACTAACCCCATCACCAAGGAGCACAAAACTATCAGCATAGTCATCCTGACTGGATGCTGCCACTGTGTAGTTACAACATGAGACTGGGTTGTGCTGCTAAGCTCTTGCATGCTCATGACTAAAACCTCAAAATAGATGTGTACGAATATATGGATAGTTCACTGCTTCCTGTCAGGATGCAGTGCATTGTTCGTCTTCATGCCAAGTTGCAGGGACAGTCGGCAACTTGGTATTTGTTTATACACCGAAATCCTTTACATTTTGAATCATACAAACATTTTGGTAAAAAGTAGCTATATTTACCAAATAAAAACACAAAAAGTAACACTAGTTACAGATTTTCATTAATTTTTGTGAAAAAGAGTAAATTATGAAGTTTATAGGCATAGATCTTGGCTGGACTTCTGGAGCGACTGGAAGTTCCTGCTAAAAGGGAAAAGACTGATCAACTCTCAGGGCACGCCCTATGGCAAAATAGTAATCGTCGAGAAAAATCAACAACAATAAAGTAATCCCAGTGAGTCCTACTGCCCAAGCGCCCAAGACTACTACTCGCCGCCTAGTGTTTCCTTTCACCGCCATTGTCGGTCAGGAAGAAATGAAACTGGCATTGCTCCTAAATGTGATCGATCCCAAAATTGGGGGAGTAATGATCATGGGCGATCGCGGCACAGGCAAATCTACTACCATTCGTGCCTTAGCTGATTTATTACCAGAAATCGATGTAGTTGCTGAAGACCCCTTTAACAGTGACCCATTGGATCCTGACTGGATGGGCAATGGTAATGGAGCATCTGCATCCAGGACTTCGGTCAAGAAAAAAGTTCCCATGATAGATTTACCCTTAGGGGCAACTGAAGACCGGGTTTGTGGTACAATCGATATAGAAAAAGCATTATCTGAAGGTGTCAAAGCTTTTGAACCAGGACTTCTGGCTAAAGCTAATCGAGGCATCCTCTATGTAGATGAGGTTAATCTGCTCGATGACCACCTAGTTGATGTACTCCTAGACTCCGCTGCTAGTGGTTGGAATACTGTAGAACGGGAAGGTATATCTATTCGCCACCCTGCTCGCTTTGTTTTAGTAGGTTCTGGTAACCCGGAAGAAGGAGAATTACGACCCCAGTTACTAGACCGCTTTGGGATGCACGCGGAAATCCGTACGGTCAAAGAACCAGTGCTGCGAGTCAAAATTGTGGAAGAACGGGGATATTTTGACCAAAATCCTCACAAATATATTGAACAGCACCAATCTGAGCAAGAAGTATTACAGAAACAGATAGTAATGGCTCAAGAGCGACTTGCTGAAGTAGAAATGGACTACGACTTTCGGGTGAATATTTCAGAAGTTTGCTCAGAACTCGATGTGGATGGGCTCAGGGGTGATATTGTGACTAATCGGGCGGCTAAGGCCCTGGCTGCATTTGAAGGACGAACTGAAGTTACCGTGGATGATATCCGCCGGGTGATTACCTTATGTTTACGACACCGCTTGCGTAAAGACCCCCTCGAATCAATTGATTCAGGATATAAGGTTCTCAAATCCTTTAACCGTGTTTTTGGGGTTGAAGCAGCTGAAGAAGATTGAGTTACTGTAGCGCAATGATTAATCAGTAAGATTCATCAGTAATAGTTAATGGGTAATGGGTGATATTGCCCCAATGCGATCGCAAAAACTCAGCAGGTAGGTATTGGATGCCAGGGTTGAAGACTTGCCCGTAAGTCTACCCTCGGTATGGTTGTAACAGCATATGAGATCATGTCCGGTTTATAAGCTTTTATAAACCGGATTTGGTTTTATTTTCACATTTGTCATAACTTTACTAAATATCCGTCAAAATTATTTTTTCCATAAAGCTTTTTAATTAGAGATTGATCAAGGAATTTGATTGTACTAATTTAAAGCTAGCAATAAATAGTTCATTCAACTTAGTAATTATGAATGGAATCAAAGGTTTAAAAAACCAGGCCATTTTCTTAGCTAGTTTACTGACTGTTGGTTCAACAGTGAGCATAGCATCAACGGCAAACGCTGTGACTCTTAAGGTAACTGTTGAGAATTTGACACCAGAAAATGGTGGTGTTGTCACTCCTGTTTGGTTTGGTTTTCATGATGGTAGTTTTGATAGTTTTAATATTGGCGAATCTGCTTCTTCTGGAATAGAAGCCTTAGCAGAAGATGCGATCACAGGTCTGGAAGCTACTGTTCCTGGTCTAGTTGAATCCTTTATAGAACTAGGCCTGGATCCCAACGATGTCCCACCCCAAAGTTCACTTATTGCTGGTCTGTTTGCTGACAGTGCTGCTGCTCAAAACGGTGGTGTTCAAGGTATAGTTGTAGATTTAGATAGCCCTCTAGGTCTTTTTTCTGGGGATGTTGTCTCGACAAAAATCAAACTGGATGAAGATTTAGCTAGCAACTCCTTCTTCAGCTACGGTGCAATGTACTTCCCTAGTAACGACGCTTTTATTGCTAACGATAACCCAATCGCCATCTTTGATGGTGATGGTAAATTTATTGGTGCAGACTTCATTGTTCTAGGTGACCAGGTTTGGGATGCTGGTACAGAAGTTAACGATGAGAATCCTTTGAATGTACCATTTGATTTGGCTGTAGTTGGGGATGGTATTGATGAAAACGGTCTTGTTCTGCCTCATCCTGGTTTTCTACCAGCAGGTAGCGGTGGTGTTTTAGATTTTGGAGATGGATTATTTGCCAATGCTGATTTCACCACACCAGGTTTTCAGGTAGCCCGGATTACCATTGAAAAAGTACCAGAACCAGCCACAATTACAGGACTGTTATTACTAGGTGGTTTATCAATATTACGCCGTCGAGTTGGTCGCAGCAGATAACTCTTTTGTTTGAAGGGGTGACAAACTAGCCTGGCAGGGTAAACGCATCTAATTTTGAAATGCTTACTGGATATGAGATTGATCAGATAAGTATTTATGCTTATTGATTTTGAAATTTCTGTCTTGATGCAGTGCGGTCTTGGGGGAAAACCCCAAGACCGCACTGCATCGGTTCTGAGTAAGGCTTCTAGAATTTAGATGCCTTTGCCCTGACGAGCCTGGTTGACTGACAAAACTATTTAACTCCTTGCATAAATAACCAAGTTAAGGGTGATAGGTAATATAGAGCAATCCTAATTAGCCATCCTAATTCCTAGGTGAACACTACTCTGTCCTGAGTTTTCAGTTTTGAGTTCTCAGTTGGGCAGTTTTGGGTCAGACCGATCACTTTTCACTATTTCTATAGGATTACTATTAAGCACCTAAACAAAATTAATTTCCTACTACTAATCCCTGTAACCCTTACAGTGTAAGGCTTTGAATTTTTGAAAATGGGTAATTAATTTTGTGCACCTGCTTATGTTTGGCTTTAAAAAAGATTGACTATTCTGACAGATGGATTTTTAATCCATCTGCTGTCAATTCTGCTCTTTCTAATCGTAAGTATTAAGCGTTTAGCGTTTAGCTTTCAGCTACTCCTAATCATGATAATCCGAAAAACGGAGATTTGTCAAGAAAAACTTATCTATTGGCCACTTTCAGCCAAATTCTTAAGTTTTGCTTGATTCCAAAGCTGACTGGATAAGTGCCTTCGTGTAACGTGGGCGTAGCGCGATTGACCGTAGGTCACGCTACGCCCACGCTAAATACTTACGTTTGCTACTTACCTTTGCTTTTACCCGTGAGGTAACTATGAAACGAATAGCGACTAGCTTTAGCTGGTTCCTAGCGACACTACACTTCACCGGAACTATCAGTGCTCTTTCGGTGCAGGCACAAGCCACTAAGCCAATGTCTAACAACACTGTATCCAATGCTCTTACTCAAACTATTGCTCAATCACCAGCTGTTAATCCCCCCAACTTTGGACAAGCCCTGGACAATAACCAAGTAGTAGAAGCAGTACCTTTAATTGAACAAACTTGGGAAAAACAATATCAGAATCACCTAGGCATCAATTTTCCTGACCAATCCATCACTGTGGAGGAAATTGCTGATACTCTTGGCAAAATCACCAATCAAACTGGTCAAAAGCCTGGTCTTATCTATATGGTTCCGCGACCCCAGCAACTAGAGCTGGTATTAATTACACCAGAAGGTAAGCCCATTCACAAGCGTGTCTCCGCAGCCAATAAGGAAGCTCTGTTGAGCCTAGTGCAAGAGTTTATCCAAACTATTACTCATCCTATTCGTAGACACACTAAAGATTATCTACCAGTAGCTCAGCAACTCTATCAGTGGATGATTGAGCCATTGGAACCATACCTTAAAACTCAAGGTATCGATAATCTAATTTTTTGCCTAGGTGGAGGGTTACGCCACCTGCCCTTTGCTGCCTTACATGATGGCCAAGAGTTTCTGGTCGAAAAGTATAGCTTAGCCCTGATTCCGGCCTTCAAATTAACAGATACCGTTTATAGTGATCTGAAAAATTCCGATGTTTTGGCTATGGGGGCATCAGAATTTAATGAACACAATTCCTTACCTGCTGTGCCGGTAGAGTTATCTGTTATCACCCAATATCCCTGGCAAGGAAAATCTTTCCTCAATAAAGATTTTACCCTAACTAATCTACAGTGGCAACTGGGATATCATAAGAATTTTCAAATCCTGCACCTGGCAACTCATTCAGACTTCCAGGCGGGAAAACCAAACAAGTCTTATATTCAGTTTTGGAATAGTAAACTGACTTTAGATACATTCGCTGAATTACGTTGGCACTCACCAGCGGTAGAATTATTGGTGCTGAGTGCTTGTCAAACTGCCATCGGGGATAAAGAAGCTGAGCTAGGCTTTGCGGGATTAGCAGTTCGCGCCAATGTCAAGTCAGCAGTCGCTAGTTTATGGTATGTCAGCGATGGTGGAACCTTAGTGCTGATGAGTGAATTTTATCGGTCTCTTAAAACTGTACCAATTAAGGCTGAAGCCTTGCGACAAGCTCAGATTGGGATGTTGAAACAAAAGGTAAGTTTGGCTAGTGTTACTGATCGACCAAATGTATCCTTGCCTCCAGAATTAGCATCTCTCAACTACGAAGATTTATCCCATCCCTATTATTGGGCGGCTTTTACAGTAGTTGGTAATCCTTGGTAAAACCCTGCTCTTCTTTAAGCCATCAGCCATCAGCTATCAGCTATCAGCTATCAGCTGAGCACTGACAACTAACCACTGACTGCTGACTGCTGACCGCTGATGGCTAACGCTACTACAACCAATTCCCTACCATGATATAAGGAGCCCAGTAATAAGGGTGTTCATAGTTTGGGTCTTGTAAAATTGATTTTTGGGCGCGATTGAGGGCTTCAGCTTTTGAGATTGATTTGTCAGTAAGTTCCTGGTAAAATCGATTCATTAACACAGCTGTGGCTTCATCATCCACTAGCCAAATAGTAGCAAGAGTACTACGTGCTCCTGCTTCTATCGCTACACCAGCTATACCCAGAGCCGCTCTCTTGTCCCCAGTTGCTGTTTGGCATGCACTCAGCACCAGTAATTCGATCGGAGTGGATTGGCGTAGGTCTGTTGTTTGCAGTAAGTCCTTCAACTCATTAACATTTATCTTACTATCCCAGGTCAGAATGAACGTCTTCTCAGCTTCAGAGCTAAATTCACCATGGGAGGCGATGTGTACTACTGGGAAAGGAGCTGCTTCAACAGAATTTTCAAAGTTGGTTTCAGTAAAGTCCTGATTGAGTAAGATTTCACTAGGAACTTGAGCCTTAATTTTCTCTAGCTCTACTTCTACAAATGGCAAAGGATTATATCCCTGACGGGATTCAGATAACCCAGCCGTTAGGACTTTGATATCTTCCCTGACTAAGCGCTGGGGATTCATTAAATCTAGTCCAGGGGTTAGCGCTATACTATACTTCTCGACTAAATACTGCTTACCGTCGTGAAGTGCTGCCATCGGAATATTGCGCAAGGCTCCATCAAGAACAAATACTAGGGTGTCTACTTGAGAGTTAGCTAAATCCTCTTCAATCGGTCGGATTATCCAATTGTATACCTGCTGCGACATTGGGAAAAATTTCCGTCGATGAAGCTGGGGTAGGAAGTGACGCAGGTCTTCCAGAGTAGATTCAATTTGGTCTTGGGGAAGCTCTGTTCTATAGTGGCGCAGTGGTTGTTGGGGTAAGCGGATAATAATATCCACGCTTTCTGGTAGTATGATAGGATAAATTAATGCTGCTTTAGTATCAACTTGGTCGATGACTTGATCAATCACTACAGGAGTAGCATTTAAGCAGGCTGAGCGAAAATAGTTATCTAGTTCGGCTAACTGTAGTGACTCAATGATCTCACGAGCTTTTTCCAAGTTGTCGGGATTGGCTTCATTCCTGTCTGATTGCAGCAGTAATTGCACGAATTCTCGATAAACTGGCTCTACACTCTCTCGAAATGTAAACCTGACCTGTTGGTTAACAGCTACTAGGTCACTGCGTAGAGACTTGAGGGTGTTAACAGCTTCTGTGTAAGCTGCGATCGCATTTTCCTCTTCTCCAAGCCCTGTCGAAATACGTCCCAGTTGCCATTGCCAGCGATAGCTAATATCCGGAGCATTGACTTCCTGAGCTAGCTTTAAGGCTTGTTGAGTCAGGTCTTCAGACTCTGGCAACTGCTGATTCTGCTCATACAGTTGACCTAGACTACCAAGAGCATAAGCTTCCGCTCGCTTATCTCCCAATGCTTTAGCCTGTTGTACCGCAGTAGCTAGGATTTTAGCAATTTCATAAGAAGGCTGAATGGCCTTCTTAACCGAAGGCTGAAGTCTCTTGGCTAGCGATGCAGCGAGGTAGCGCGGTCTTGGGGGTTCCCCCCATGAGCGACTACCGGTGCGGTCTTGGGGGTTTCCCCCATGAGCGACTGCATCAAGAAAAGTTTGAACATATCCTTCATCCTTGATACTTCTAACTTCATCCTTGATTAGGCTTTGAGCAAAATTAATCCTCAGATAGATACTGCGGCGGCTCAGAGGTATCGATTCCAGTTGGGGCAGGATTTGAGGGATTAGTGCTTGTGCTTCCTTTATCCTTTTAGTATCAATCAATAAGCTAAGTTGATTTAATTGGGCTTCAAGCTTAGTGATTGGATCTAATGACTGATCGAATGCTTGTTGATAGTAATCAATAGCCTCGTCTAATTCTTGCTGAGCCCGTGCTGTATTGCCTAAGCTAAATAATATAGCGCTAATCTCCTGAGAGTATGGTAAGCTTCGGGCAATCTCTAAGCTTTTTTCTAAGGTTTCCCGGGATTGGCTCAGCTCTCCTACTAATTGACGCATATTCCCAAGGGATCGCAATCCTATCGCTTTGTTCAAAGAGTCAGGTTGAGCAACTAAGGATTCCTCGACCTGATTGAGTAGATTCAACGCCCGCTTATACATTCCTAAGTCTTGTAGGGCTTGCGCTATATTAATCCGACTGCGAATCTGACCAGCTTCATCCCCTAATTCACCATAAGTTAGCGCAGCTTGCTCCCAACTTTCCATTGCTGCTTTTGATTCTGATGAACCAAGCTCAATACTTCCTTTTATCATTAGGGATTGCGCCAGCACTTGTAAGTATGCTGTAGACTTATCCCGGTTTTTTATATAGCGCAATATTTTTTCACTATTAGCGATCGCATTCTTGGCTTGAGTCCATAACCCCAGTTGCTGATAAGCCAACGAGAGATTACTCAACACCATTGCTTCTGAGAGTTGATCTCCCTGAGCCTGATTAGTCTTAAGAGCTTGTTCTAAAACATCTACTGCTTCGGCGAATCTACCTGAATCGTAAAGACCTTTCCCCTGTTTAAGTAACCTGGAAACTGTCAGGTTAGCCTGTTCAAGGTTCTTAGGTTGTTCGCGTAGCGTGGCCGAAAGGCCAAAGTTAGCAGGTTGAAAGTTAGCAGGTTTTTCCCGTAGCGTGGCCGAAAGGTCAAGATTAGCAGCTTTAAGGTGATCAGGTTTAAGGTTAGTAGCTTTAAGAGCAATATCCCCTTCAACCTTCAACCTTTCAACTTTCAACGTTTGTGGGACTGTCGCTAAAACCGGAGGGACTAAATTGCACAGTAACGCTGTTAATATAGCAATTAGAGGTAACCTTATCCACCGCCTTATCCTCAACCCTAAGGATTTTCGATTTACTCTCGCTAGACTACCATAATATATCCTTTTTTTGACCATGATTCATTTTCTCCCTTGCTGCACCTCATCACTATGAAAAACGCTATCTTAATTAGAATGTAGAATTTAGAATTTAGAATTTTAATTTTTATGTTCAAAATGGTCTAAAAATCACCGAAAAGTAGAATCCATCTTCCTGTAACGTTCTATCCCTAGTTTCAACATCCACTAACTGCAAGCCCCAGCCGATATTAGCCTCCAGTAAATCTCCTTGCTGCCATCGCAAACCTAGACCAAGGGATGCGATCGTGTTATCATCAATATCATCGTCTCTATTCCAGCCAGTACCAAAATCAAGAAAAGGAGTCAACTGCACTAGAGTTCCGCTATCAGGATTCTGAATAATTGGCAGACGCAGCTCCGCAGAAATAAACGCACCATTGTCTGATAGAATCAGATCCTGGCGATAGCCCCGTACACTCTGTAAACCCCCAATCCCTATCTGTTCTAATGGTACCAAGCCTCGGTCTGCTAGTTGCACATCCCCTCGGATTAATAATATAGTATTTGGTGCCAGTAGCCTTACCCATTGCCCTTGACCACGCCAAGCGAAGAAATTGCTATCGGGTCCACCCCTGTTAATCGTAGTATCTCCTGAACTAATCCCGATACTTAACTGGGAACGAGCTGCTAACACTTGTTGCTCACTGCGCTTAGTCCACTCTTGGAATAACCGGATGGCATTAATCCGCGTACGCCCTTCATCATCAGNAATAACGGACTCCCGATAAGAGAAGGGGAATGTGTGGAAATCCAAGAGGGCTGGACACAGCGAGCCAATCCCAATCAGAACCCGGACGGAGAAACCTTCAATTTAGTGATTGCTTCCGGGGATAGTCCCCCAAGCCCAACGGAAAATAATGGTGGTGTAGCTAACTTCGTCCGTTACCTAGAAAACTGGCGGCAACCGGGAGGAAGCTGCAGGGAAACAGACGGTATTCCCGCTCGGATCAGTGGCTCTCTGATCCAGTTCAAGCGTTCTGCCTATGATACAGCCCCATTCTGGCATGGTTCCCAGAATGCCCCGAATGAAATAGTTCCCAGTCGATTTGGATACCAGATAGATGATGATGATCGAGGGAATGGGTCTTTCATGCCCTATGCCGCTGCTAGTGGCCGACTTCCCTATTACATGGCACCCAAACGTCGATATGGTTTCGATGTGGCTCTGTTGACTCAGTTACCAGACCTTTTCTCTGGCCTGTTTACCACTCCCTCAGCGGGAGACCCTGATGAGTTTTTCCGGGAAGTTTCCCGAGATGACAGCTGGGTGGAAACTTTACTGTGTGCTAAAGACGATAAAGGAAATCTAGCGGTTAACGGGCGCTATTGCCGGAAATAAAAGGTTTTCAGGTTGGAGGTTAATTGGTTGAACTATGAATAATCAAGCACGATTGTGATTAATCTCAGGGTGGTGGGCAGTGCCTACCACCCTGATTTGCCAGAAAATGAATTGGTCTGATGCACTGCCCACCCTACATCTACATCTGGCTCCGGTTCCCCCCTTGTTAAGGGGGGTTAGGGGGGATCTGACACTCCCAATTAACCGAGCAGTGCCTACCCAACCTTGGGTGGTGCGTTACGGGGCGGACTATCCCAAGACTGGCTACGAGGCGAAAAATAATGGCAAGCCCGCCCCTAACACACCCTACGCAACTGCCATCGGTGGTGGGCAGTGCCAATCCAAGTCTATGGCACGCAAATCAATCTAACTCCAGCACTGCCCACCCTACATATTTCGACTCCCTTAATAATTAATAGTTAAATCATGATCAATCCCCAGAAGCAACAACCCCTTTGTCAATCATCAGATGCTGGTTTCACAATCATGGAATCCTTGATGGCAATGCTGATCATTACTATTCTGATGCTTGGCATCTCACCCATGATTGTTTTAGGGGTGGCCAATCGAGTCCAATCGCGACGAGTAGAACTAGCAGTGCAAGCAGCTAGAGGCTACATCGATGGTGTGCGGAGTGGAGCCATCGACCATCCCGAAGACAAGGTAACTATGACAGATGACGACATACGAACAAAAAGAGATAAATTTGCGAAGACTGATGCTCCTCCTCCAACATCAAAGTTAAACGGTTGTAACAAAAATTCCTATTGCGAGAATGACCCTAATACCAGTATTTACTGTATAGATCTCGATGAAGGTGGCTGTAGTAGTGACAGTCCAAGAGACTTAATCATCCAGGCATTTCGGAGTATCACTTCATCAGGAGACCCAAGTAATAATATTGATAAAAGCTACTTTCTGGGGGTGCGGGTTTACCGAGCCGATGCCTTTAAGGATAAAGGTGACTTGACCATTGGTGAGAAGGGGGCTAAGGCAAAAGCCAGGGGACCAGGATTAAGCGATCGCAAAGCCCCCCTAGTAGAAATGACTACAGAAATTACCACAGGTACACCCGATTTTAGCCTTTTTTGCCAGCGCCTAGGGGGTTGTAAATAATCTTGTAACGAATACGGTAATTACTATCAAATACTACTAACAAAAACCCTAACCATGATTAGCTCACTCAGAAAGTTACTCGCCCATCAACTCAAAAACAATAAGCCTAAGATCAACCATGGCGGCTTCACCTTAATTGAACTCCTGGTGGCCATGATTGTTGCGGTACTGATCATCGCGCCACTATTAAGATTTATGATTACTATTGTCGATACAGACCGTAAAGAGCAAGCCAAAGCTACCTCAGAACAAGAAATCCAAGCCGCTATGGACTACATAGCCAGAGACTTGGAGCAAGCGGTCTATATCTATGATGCTTCTGGAGTGGAAAGAGATAATAACGACGAACCGGATAAATCTGGAATCCGAAAGGAAATCCCACCAGTTGCTAATGAAGTAGGGGGTTGTAACAAAGGTAACTGTCAACCTGTGCTGGTATTCTGGAAGCGGAAGTATTTTTATAGAGAAGACAAAGTCAATGGCAAAACCATTGGCGACTTTACCAATAAAAATGATACCTTTGTCTATGCTTTGGTTGCCTATTACTTAATCACTGAAGAAAATGATAAGTGGTCAAATATTGCTAGAATTGGTCGGTTTGAAGTTTATGATAAAATCATCGATGTCACTTCAAATAAAGTAAATAAAGTTGGTATACCTGCTAGCCCAGGCTTTAAATCCTTTGATCTTAGCAAGAAAGGAAACAGCCTCAAGGAAAAATTGAATCAGTGGACAAAAGAGGATGCTCCTTACACTACTCAAGCTCAAATCTTGGTAGATTACATTGACAACAAAGCAACGGCAATAACACCAGATTGTCCAAATAATTATTCGTTGGTTCCAAGTGAACCAAAAGGTGGCTTCTATGCTTGTGTGGATGCAGAAAAAAGAATTGCCCAATTATTTTTGATAGGGAATGCTTTAGCTCGGCTCAAAAATAATCCAAATGACTATGAATACAAACCAAACCGGTCTAGCTATTTCCCGACCGTAACCATGCAAATTGAAGGACGGGGTTTCTTAGGACTATGAATACAAAGAAGACCGGTCTCGCTATTTTCCTAGTGTAACCATGCAAATTGAAGGACGGGGTTTCTTGAATATTAACTAATATAGCAGTTTGGAATTGGGTGAGGTACGTTTTTTTAGGGAGTAGGGAGTAAGGATCCCCCCTCACCCCCCTTAATAAGGGGGGAATGGAGGAATAAGATTGAATGTACTTGATAAATATCAGAAACGCTATAGGATTTTATGTAGTTACCGTTTTCTATTAATTATATGTTTACATCTCAACTAAAAATGTTATATCATAAAACCCTAAGCCGGAAACCAAATCAGGATGCTGGCTTCACGTTGATCGAATTAATAGTAGTTATATTACTAGTAGGAATTTTATC